>CAZXJU010000135.1:0-5868 GCA_964641035.1 uncultured Halobacteriales archaeon
AGCGTGCTGCCGAAGCCGAGCCCCATGGTCTTCCGCAACGCCATGTGGGTGCGGGCGACGCCGTCGATCAGGAGGAACAGGGGGACCAGCCCGATCATCAGGATTTCCCGGTTGTGGTGGGTCACGAATTCGAGGTCGAGCAGGCTGCCCAGACCCAGCATGAGGACGGCGGCGCCGACGCCGAGGACGAAGAGGCCGTCCATCCAGTGGATGCTGGAGACCATGTAGTCGAACTTCTGGCGGCCGGTGAAGTTTCCGAACAGGATGTCCTTGTACCGGCCGCGGAGGATTTTCGCGCCGCCGAACGCCCACCGGTGGTGCTGTTGTTTGTACCCGTCGAAGGTGGCGGGGATGAGGCCGCGGCCGTACGTCTTGTTGATGTAGAGGCTCTTCCAGCGGCGGTCGAGCAGCCGGACCGACAGCTCGGCGTCCTCGGTGATGAACTTCTCACCCCATCCGCCGGCCCCGACGAGCGCGTCCTTGCGCAGGATGCCCATGGTTCCGCAGAAGATGATGCTGTTCTCTTCGTTGCGTGACGGGAGGACGGTACGGTAGAAGTAGGCGTCCGCCAGGTAGTATTGCTCGGTGAGGAACGACTGGTGGCGGTTCCGGTAGTCCTGCGGCGTCTGCACCCACGCGAGCTCGGGGTCGATGAAGTAGCCGACGGTCTCCCGGAGGTATGCGGGGTCGACCTGGTAGTCGGCGTCGATGACGGCGATCAGGTCGACGTCCGGGGGCGTGTACTTCAGCGCGTTGTTGAGGGCGCCCGCCTTGTACCCGCCCCGTTCTTCCCGGTGGACGTACACCACACCGTTCTTCTCGCAGAACTCTTGCAAAGGGCGGCGTTTGGATTCGTCGGTCGAGTCGTCGAGCATCATCACGACGAACTGTTCTTCCGGATAATCGATGGCGAGCAGCCGCTCCAGGGTCTCGATCACCATCTCCGGCGGCTCGTTGTACGCCGGCACGTGGAAGGCGACCTTCGGCAGATGGTACGGGCTGAACTGGGCCCCGCTGGGGCCGCGCCGCCAGCGTTTTCGCGCCGACACGTCGAGCGTGTAGAAGCTGTAGAGGATCACCATCGTCAGCGTGAAGGCTTCCGCGAGGAACAAGGCGACCGAGAAGAACAGGTCGCCGGGCGGCACCAGCGGCAGGGTCACGGTCAACGTGTAGAAGACGTACCCGAAGACGACGGAGACGAGGCTCACCAGGGTGAACAGGCCGTAGAGCCGCCACGAGTAGCGTGACATGAGGATGCCGAGCCCGACGCCGAGGCCGATGAACGCGTATTCGACTGCGCTGCCGGCGTAGATCCCTTGGGCGACCAGCACGAGCCACGCCGTCGGGGCGGGCGACGCCGGCTGGTTGACGATGACGAACGCGGCGGCGTAGACGGTGAGGCCGGCGGCGGCACCGAGCACGGCGCCGGCCGACCCGCGCGCCAACCGGTCCATCATGTGCCGGCCCAACAGGTATGCGCTGGCGATGGCGCCGGCCACGGCGCCGGCCAGGAGGAACGTCGTGAACGGGTCGGTCGAGTCTCCGACGGCCGCTGGGAGGCGTGCCACGGCGTCCACGAAGCCGACCGAGGCGTCGGTGAGCACGGTGAACAGGACGTAGAAGACGGCCCCGGCGGCGAGTCCCACCAGGCCGCCGAACGCCATGAGTAGTAGGTTGGCGCCCAGAGAGACCAGTTTCCGCATCGTCAGGTTTCCCGCTGCGTAGCCGCCGGCGACGAGGCCGCTGAGCAGGCCTGCGGCCAGGAAGGCGAAGAAGGTCGAGGCGCCAGCCCCGCCGGCCAGCACCTGCTGGACGGCCTCGGCGGGCGGTTGGGACGGGTGGGCCAGAAGCCAGTAGAACAGGTAGGCGAACGTCGCGGCGACCGCGCCGCCGAACGTGAAGGCGAGGACGGTCGCGGTGTCTTTGGGGGAGTATTCCTGGGGTCCGGTCATGGCGACACCTCGTACTCGCAGAAGGGGTCGCCCCGTCGGCGGCAAGTGGTCTCGCGGACGGTGATTCGGGCGCGTCCGGTCGTCTTGACGAAGATGGCTTCGAGGTCGTTTCGTTCCGCGGTGCATCCATCGGTGCCGGCCGGGGTCGGTTCCTTTGAATCGCCGCAGCCGCGGCACCGGTACAGCCGGATGCGCGTGCCGGAGGGCCGATGGCGCAAGATCCGCGGCTCGCCGAGGCGTTGGTCCACGATGGCCGCCATGGGCCGGTCGATGGCGGGAGTGATCGCCGGCGTCTCGCTACCGGGCAACGTGGTCCCCGACGTGCCCGGCAGGGACCGAGGGCTTTGGGATGCCCAGATGGGCCGCAGTTGCAGCCGGTCGTCGTTGGGTTGCCCCAGGAACACCGGCTTCGCCTGGCCGGAGAACGCGGCCCCCATCAGGATGAGGATCAGGAGAAGTGTGAGCATGGCGAGCCCGCCGACCATCAGGAACAGCGCCAGATTGGCGACGAACGACGCGTCGAGCCCCGTCGTGATCCAGTGCCAGACCTGGCGAAGGAACGCCTGGAACAGGTCCCAGGGTTCGAGCGTGGCATAGGCGCCCAGCCCCTTGTCCAGGATGCCGTCGGAGGCGGCCGAATCGGCGGTCGATGCGGTGATCTCGTGGAGGCGCACGTGGTCTCTGCCCCGTGCAAACCAGGGGGGCATTAGGCGGTTTTTGGGTCAAGCCTCGAACGGAGCGTGGACTCACGCTTCGCACGCGATCTCGGTCTGGAAACTTGGAAGCGGGAACGTCCACGGCACGGTCTCCTGACGGGTCTCGACCTGCTCGGTCGTGTTGTTTCCCGTCCCGACGGTCGTGGTGGACGCGACGGTGTACGTCACTTCGATCTCGTACGCGGCGTCGCTGGCCTCGCAGGCGGCGACGTGGTCGGCCCACCACGCCCGGAGGACCGTCCCGTCCGACGCGAGCACCATGGCGACCTCGGCCGTGTCGCCTTCACTGAGATTGGCGGCGGGCCGTTGCGTCTGCGACGTGACCTCATGGCCTTCCAGCAACAACGTGGCGCGCACCTCGTCGATCATCACGGTCCCGTTGTGCTGCGATTCGAACCGGAGGGTCGAATCGAGGCCTCCGTTCGTGGTCCATGCGTGCGTGCTTTCGGCCACGCACAAGGCCGCGTCGGCCGGTGGGCAGTTCGCGACGTCGTCGTCCCATTGCCCGATCCAGTCGGTGTCCCACGACCACGACTCGTCGAACGTGACGGACCGGGTCTCCTGGTTGACTTGGAACGTGGCCTCGCCGGCGACTTGGACTTCCATTTGTTCGCCGGAGGCCGCGTGGTCGGCCCACCAGCGCACGGGAAAGTCGTCTTCCAGTGGGATCTGGATGGATACGGCCTGCTCTCCGTTGGCCGGGACCTGCAGGGACGGCGTGGCGTCGCCGGCCGAGACGCGTCGGTCGTTGATGTCCATGGCGTAGGCGACCTCGTTCAACGAGATTTCGAAGGCGTGGGGGTTGGCGAACGTCAAGGTCACCTGCAGGCCGGGCGTCCCGTTGTCTGACGCGGCCCATTCCGTCTGGGCGTGCGTGATCTGGATGGGGTCGGCTTGTCCCGTCTCGAGGACGAACCAGAACGTGGCCAATAGTAGCAGGAACGCGACGATTCCGATGACAACGCTATTGGCAAGTTCACTCAGTGGTTTCCCCTTCCGCTGCACTACCGCAGCCCTGTCGATGACGGAGTCGGTCTTTTGAAACGTTTTCATACAAACCTCGAAACGGCCCGTCCGGTCGGTCGGGTACGGTTGCCTGGTCACGTTTCGAAATTCGTCCCAAACCGGCTATATCCTTCTCACGGTGGATGTAGGGTCGGGATATGGCTCGGCGCGACGGAATCTGCGCGTGATGGTGAATGGGGCTTGGTTGGGTCCTTCACGTTGTTCCGGCCCCGTCCGGGCATGGACCGGAAGGACGATACCATGAACTGGCACACCAACCCTGAGACCACCGGCTTTGACTCCGAGGTCCGGAAACGCATCTACGAAGAGATCGAAACGAGCCCCGGCATCCACTTGCGCCGGCTCCAACGCCGCCTCGAGATCCCCTTGAGCACGCTGGAATACCACCTGCACCGTCTGGAACGACGCGGGAACGTCCGGCGGCACGACAAGAAAAACCGCAAGGGCCTCTACCCGGCCGGCCAAGGGCTCACGGTCTGGGACCGCGACCTCTTGTTCCACCTACGCCAAGGACACCGCGGCGACCTGTTGTGCCGCGTCCACGCCCGCCCCGGAATCTTGTTCCAGGAGCTCTGCGAGACGATGGAGCTGGCCCCGTCGACGGTATCGTACCATGCGCGCGACCTCGTCCGGGACGAGTTGCTCACCGAGCACCGCCAGGGACGGGAGAAGGCCTACGAACCGGCGGACGCCGACCGGTTCTTCGAACTCGTCCAGAGGTACGGCGACGGCGTACAGGACGACTCGGTCCGGGCCGTTCTCCGCGAGTTGCTGAAGGATCCGGGGCCAGGCGGCGACGTCGTGGGCCTCTCACGCACTCCATGGTCGGGGTTCCGCGTGGGTCCAGAGACGTTCAATGTCTGACGCGGACGAACCCGCCCTCCCGATAACGTTCATATAGAACCCCTTCTTACAGCGGCCCTGCGCCTCCTTATCGTAGGGGAAACCATCTCATATGGCGTTGTCCGGACTCTCGCGGAAGACCGATCCGCAACTGAAATCGCTCATCGTCGAGCTTCGCAAGATCGGCGTCGAGAACGACGCTCCCATCTGGAGCGAGGTCGCCGAACGGCTCTCCAAGCCTTCACGGAACTGGGCGCACGTCAACGTCCAGAAGATCGAGAAGGTCGCCGGCAAGGACCTCGCCGTCGTCTGCGGCAAGGTGCTGGCCACCGGGACCCTCGGGACGCCGATCCGGGTCGCCGCGCCGCGCCTGTCGGAGAACGCGCGCAAGAAGATCAAGGACGCCAAGGGCGAGGTCGTCGACCTGCTCGAGGCGGCCCAGAAGAACCCGAAAGGCACGGGGGTGCACCTCGTTGCCTAAGGAATCCAAGTCGGACGGCACCGTCGTCTACGACGCCACCGACCACGTGGCCGGCCGGTTGGCCACCGTCGTCGCCAAACGACTCCTGGAGGGCGACCGCGTCGTCATCCTCAACTCGGAGAAGGCGCGCATCCTCGGGTCGCAGGAGGCGATTAAGCGCCGATACCACTTCAAGACGCATGTCGGCAACGAGCGGAAGGGCCCGTTCCATCCGCGCATGCCGCACCTCATCCTCAAACGGACCGTCCGCGGCATGGTGCCGTACCAGCAGCCGCGTGGCCGGGACGCGCTCAAGCGCCTGATCTGTCACATCGGCGTGCCGGACGAGTTCGCCGACGCGAAGGCGGAAGTCGTCGAAGAGGCGAAGAAGCCGGCGGCGCCGGGCATGAGCCTGGCGCAGATCAGTCAGTTCCTCGGAAAGGACGTCGAGGTGACGTCATAACATGGCGAAGAAGGTCGTCGTCCAATCGGGCAAGCGGAAGACCGCCGTCGCGCGCGCCAACGTGCGCAAAGGCGACGGCCGCGTCCGCATCAACCGCCAGCCGCTGGAGATCTACGAGCCGGAGTTGGCGCGCCTGAAGATCCAGGAGGCGTTGTGGATCGCCGACAAGAAGGCGGCGAAGCTCGACATCGACGTCAACGTCCAAGGCGGCGGGTACATGGGCCAGGCGGACGCGGTCCGCACGGCGATCGCCCGCGGCATCGTGGACTACACGGGCGACGATGACCTTCGTGCCATGTATCTCGCGTTCGACCGTACCTTGCTCGTCAACGACACGCGGCGCAAGGAATCCAAGAAACCGTTGGGTCGGGGCGCCCGGAAGAAGCGCCAGAAGTCGTACAGGTGATG
>CAZXJU010000136.1:0-5835 GCA_964641035.1 uncultured Halobacteriales archaeon
ATGACCGGTTGCGTCGAATGCGCGGCACTGGCCGGCGGCACCAAGACCGGGATGGCGCTTTTCGCCGGCGTCCTCGTCGCGTGCCCCTGCCACCTGCCGATCAGCCTCGCGGTGCTTGCCGGCGTCACGGGCGGCGCCGCCCTCGCCTGGGGCACCGCCGTATGGTACACCCTGTTCAGCCTCGCCTTCGTCACGCTCATCATCGCCGCCTTGGCCTGGCTTCTTCGCGCCCGCGACAAGGAGCTGGCGCTCGACGAACACAAACAACGCGCGCACGACGAGCCGGCCTGATCACCGGAACCGGACGCTTTCCAGGTTCATCAGCGCCCGCGTCTCCATCTTGAACTTCCGGTGCAGCGCGCTGGCCAGGTCGATGCATTTGGATTCCTCGCCGTGGCCCAGGATGACCTTCTCCGGCCGCGGGTTCATGTTGCCGATATAGTTCATCAGCTGCCGGCGGTCGCTGTGGCCGCTGAACCCTTCGACGGTGGCGGCTTCCATCTCCATCCGCACCGTCTTCTGTTCGCCCGGGCTGTCCCGGACCGGGATCTCCCGCAGGCCCCGCTGGATGCGGCGTCCCAGGGTCCCTTCGGCCTGGAACCCGACGAACGCCATCGCGTGCTTCGGGTTCGGCGCCCACCCCTTGAGGTACTCCATGACGGGGCCGCCGGTGACCATGCCGCTGGTCGTCAGCACGATGCACTGGTCGGTGGAATCGATGATCCCCAGGCGCTTCTCGTACGAGTCGACCCGCTCGAACATGTCCGCCATCAACGGGTTCTCTCCCTCCTGGAAGACCTGGGCGCGCAACTGGTTGTTCAGGAACTCCGGGTACGCCGTGTGGATCGCCGTCGCCTCCCAGATCATCCCGTCGACGTAGACCGGCACCTTCGGGATCTGCTCGGTCCGCATGAGGTATTCGAGCACGATCATGACCTCCTGCGACCGGCCCACCGCGAACACCGGCACCAGGACGTTGCCGCCGCGGCCCAGCGTCTTCTGGCACAGCTCCCGCATGCCGGTCGACGAGTTCTTGCGGTTCGGCTGGAAGTCCTGCGGCCCGCCGTACGTCGACTCCATGATGACGGCCTCCAGCCGCGGGAACTTGTTGACCGCCGGGTTGAACAGCCACGTCCGCTCGTACTTGATGTCGCCTGTGAACGCCACGTTGTAGAGGCCGTCGCCGACGTGGAAGTGCGCCACCGAGGAGCCGAGGATGTGGCCGGCGTTGTAGAGCGTCAACCGCATGTCCGGTGTGATGTCCGTCGTGTTGCCCCAGTCGAGCGTGATCGTGTGCTTGATGACCTCACGGATATGCTCCGACGTGTACGGCGCCTTGACGCCCTCGGCCTGCGCGACCTTGAGGTAGTCGACCTGCATCAGCGTCATCAGGTCGCGCGTCGGGGCCGTGCAGTAGACCGGCCCGTCGAACCCCAGCCGGTACAAGAGCGGCAACAGACCGCAGTGGTCCAGGTGCGCGTGCGTGATGACGACCGCGTCGATCGACTCGAACGGCATCACCTCGCCCACGTGGACGTACGGCGTCTCCGGGTCGTCCTGGCTGAACTTGACGCCCATGTCGATGAGGACCTTGGAATCCTGCGTCTGAAGCATCGCGCACGAACGGCCGACCTCGCGGAACGCCCCCAGCCCGACCATGCGGACCCACGGCTTCCCCGTCTTCGTGGACCCGCGGTGCAGCCGCCGGCCGATGGACCGCAGGATCTGTTTGCGCTCCTCGCCCATCTGACGGATGTACCCGCGGACCTCGTGGATCGTCTTCGACTCCATCGGCGGCGTCCGGATGATCTTCGGCGCCCACCCGATCTGCCGTTTCAACTCGTTGAGGACGCTGCCGCCGGACCCGATGGCGCGACCCGGCTTCTCGCACTCGATGGTGACCTCGCCGATGTCCGGCGCCCAGTACACGTTGGTCAGGCCCACGTCCTCGGGCAGCACCTTGCGGATCTTCTCCTCCGCCTCCTCGATCGGCTGCAACACCGACGGGTCGGGCCGCACGACGATGCGCCGCTGCAGCATCTTCGCCAGGTGCCGGATTGCGTCGCCCAGGTCCGCGAACTTCTCCGGGTGCTTCGTGTAGATGACGACCAGCGCGCCCTCGAACTCCACGTTCGTGATGTCTACCGCTGGAGGGATCGCGTTCTGGATCTTGCCCTTGTAGTCCCTTAGGACGTCTTCGACGGTCATGGTGTTACGCCTTGGAATCTGAGAGAGCGGACCGTGCGGCCGGAAGGCGCCGTGCGGACCGGGAAGAGTTCGGGGAAGAGGAAGGAAAGAGGAACGTCGTGCCGGCCTTCGCCTAGGCCGGAGGCAGCGGCGGCAGGTCGGCCGCCTTCAACCGCTTCTCGATGTCGGACCGCTCCACGGCCCGGTAGCCCTTCTTGTCGATGACGGCGAGGTCCATGCCGTCCCCGGAAGCCGAGTCGCGGCGCATCGCCGCGCTCAAGGCACGGACCGCCAGCGTCAACGCGTCGTCCGCGGTCAACCCGTCGCGGTAATGGTCCTCGAGCACGCCGAACACGTACGGCGACCCGCTGCCGGTGGTCGTCCACTTGTCCGGGATCGAGCCGCCGGCCGCGTCGAGGCTGAAGACGTGCGCGCCTTCGCGGTCGAAGCCGCCCACGATCAATTGCACGTAGTACGGTGCGAACTTCCGCTGGTTCAGGATGTTCGCCAACAGCGTCGCCGCGCTCTTCACGGGCATCGGCTGGTCGCGCCGCATCCGGTAGATCTCCGTCTCCGCGCTCAAGTAACGCGCCAGGACCTGCGCGTCCCCGACCAGGCCGGCCGTCGTCAGCGCCAAGTGGTCGCCGATCCGGAACAGCTTCTGCGTTTGCTTGTGCGCGATCAGCGTACCCATCGTGGCCCGTCGTTCGGTCCCGATGACCATGCCGTCCTTCGCCGTAAGCCCCACCGTGGTGGTGCCGGTCTTCTTCAACTCGTCATTCATGAAAACACACCAAGAATCTTGGTGAGAACGGGCGACAAATAGGCCGGCCGTATTTATAGGTTTATTCTGGACGTGTGGGCCGGTCGGTCATCCGAAGAGGAACCCGCCGATCGCCGGCCCGATGAACTGCGCAAGGATCAACAAGAGCAGGAACACCGCCATGAAGCCGGCGGCGCGGTTGACCACGAGGCCGCGTTGTGCCTTGGTCCACGACGGCCGCCGTTTCTCCAGGAACCCGTCGACCCAGTCGCGGAACATGTGGCCGCCGTCGAGC
Organism: uncultured Halobacteriales archaeon; assembly: GCA_964641035.1. Lineage (GTDB taxonomy): Archaea > Thermoplasmatota > E2 > JACPAO01 > JACPAO01 > CAZXJU01. The sequence continues at coordinate 3,246 of CAZXJU010000136.1, forward strand.
GGCACCAACGGCAACGCGTTGGTCAGCCCCAGCATCAGGTTGATCCAGAACAACCAGTACGCCAGGCTCGCCAGACCCCAGAAGAGCCCGGCCGGCATGATCTCCGGCGTGGCCAGGAACGTGGTGAACGGGTCCGACAACGGGAACTGGCCCGCCAGCGCGAAGAACGGCAGGCTCACGTATACAAGGAAGGCGCGTCCGGAGGAGAACGGGTTGCCCAACCCCTGCTTCAAGCCGCAGTGGTCGTAGGGCGAGAACCCGATGATCGTGTCGTTGGCCCGGTCGGGGTTCTGCGCATAGAACGCCTGGGCGTCGGTCCCGTTGTACACGTCGGCGCGACGCGCCGTCTGGACCTCCATCGGCCGGACCGGGCCGCTGGCGCCCTCGATGACGGTCAACGTCACCGTCGTGTTCGGCATGACCGCCGTGGTGGTGTTGCCCATCAACGCCTGGAAGTCCTCGAGGCACGGCGTCGGCGTGCCGTCCACGTGGGTGATCACCCAGCCGGGCTGCAGGCCCGACGCGTTGGCCGGCCCGTCGGCGTGCACGCCCTGCACCGGGATGCCGTCGACGGGTGCGGTTCCCGCACCGATCGCCCCGGAGAAGATGACGGCGAACAACACGGCGAAGACGAGGTTCGACAACGGCCCGGCGCTGAACACGCGCATCCGGTGCGACCGCGACGCCGCCTCCAGCGCCTCCTCGTCCGGCTCGACGAAGGCGCCCACGGGCACGATGAAGAACAACAGCCCCATCGTCTTGACCGGCAGGTCGTAGACGCGCGCCATGATCCCGTGGCTGAACTCGTGTACGACGACGGCGAACACGAGCGCCGCGATGCCGTAGCCCAACGGGATGATCGGGTTGATGCCCGGGATGCCTAGGATCAGGCTCGGCGACGGCGCCTGGTCCTCCGGCACCGTCAACGCCAACGGCAACTGGAGGATCAACAGCAGCGTCATCGCGACCATCGCGAACATGGTCACGTAGAGCCCCGTGGCGGCGAACCGGTCGAAGAACGTGCGCGCCTTGGCGAACCAGTTGAGCAGGTTCCGGCCGCGCGTGGTCCGCACCATCAACAGGACGCCCAGGAACAGGCTCATGTTGAACCGCTCCATCCAGCGCGTCCGCACCAGCAGCAGGAGCAGCAGCAAGTAACCCAGAAGCAGGGCGAAAAAGACGAGCCACCCGTTGGCCATCCGGCCGCGTTATAAGGCCTCCCCTAAATAACCCACGGGAGAAACGATGATCGAGGTCGAGACGACGCTTCCGGCCGACGAGGCGTCCCAACGCATCGTCGAATCCCTGCTCGAAGACCGCCTGGCCGCGTGCGCCAACTGGTGGCGCGTCGGCTCCGCCTACTGGTGGGAAGGCCAGATTGAACACGCCGACGAGTGGCTGGTCGCCTTCAAGACCACCGACGCGGGCCGCGACGCACTGGTCCAGGCCATCAAGGACCGTCATCCGTACGACGTCCCGTACGTCGCATGGCACGCGTCGGACGGCGTCGACGAGGCCTACGCCGACTGGGTCGATGCGGAGTCCGGCGGCGCGAACGCCGGGTCCAACCGGAACCCCGTCTCCGACTGAAGGACGCCCAACAGGCGGCCGCACCACGCCAGCTTCCGCCGTTTCGTCTCCGGGTCGTGGTCGCCCGTCCACCGGCCGATCGGCCCTTCCAGGTCGAACCCGACCAGGCGCACCTGCCGGGCGCCCATCGCGTGCGCCAAGAAGCAGGCCCGGTCGCCGTCCGTGAACCCGCCCGGGTTGACCAGCCGTCCGGACGCGCGGACCTGGCACGTGCCGGCCACGTTGCTGCCGGGGAACTGCGGTACCCACTCATCGAGCCGGTCCACATTGTCGCCGTGGGCGTGCACGAATACGAGCGCGCCCTGCCGGGCCGCCCAGAGCTGGTCTTCCACTCGGCCGTCCAGGTCGGTGACGACGACGTCCGGGACCCGGCCGGCTTCGCGGGCCGCCGACGTGGCGCCGTCGGCGGTCACCAGGACGTGCCGCTTCCTGCTGCGGCGGATCCCGTCGGCCGCGTCATCGGCGGCGCCCGCCACGACGACGCGCGCCCGGCTCAAGAGCCGCCATGCGTAGTCGACGACGGGCGCGTCGCTGAGGGTTTCAAGGAGCGCGTCGAGCCGCCTGGCCGCCGCCTCGTCCTCCGCCTCGTCATACCCGAGATCCGCCCGGATGCGGTCCATCCACGGCGCCCAACTCGCCCAATCCATGCAGGGTCCTCAGTCCGCCGTCCGCCCTTCCCGATGCCGGGCGGCGGCGGGAAGCGTCTGGAAGTATCGCACCGAGATGAGGCCGGCGAAGAACAGGAAACCCGAGAAGAAGACGTATGTGGAGATGAGCAGCCACGGATAGTTGAGCAGGTTCGTCCGGTGCAGCCAAGCCTCGGCCCCCAGGATGCCCGCCCAACCGAGCACCGCGCCCGAGAGGAAGAAGAGCCCGGCTTCGACGTAGCCGGCAGGAACTTGGTTCCGTTGGACCCACGTGTCCACCGCGCGCCCGGCCAGGGCAACGATGACGGCGGCGACGACCCACCAGAAGACGCCGGCGGCGAACACGACGCCGT
>CAZXJU010000137.1:0-5803 GCA_964641035.1 uncultured Halobacteriales archaeon
GCGACGCCGGCAGCACCGACCGGACGGTCGCCATCGCCGAACGGTTCGCCAAGGAACATGACCATTTCCGCGTGCTCCACGCGCCCGGACGCCGCGGCGCCACACGGAACGCCGGCGTGCGCGCGGCCCGGGGCCGCCACGTCGCCTTCACCGACGGCGACTGCATCGCCAACCCCTTCTGGCTAGGCTCCCTTTTCCGGCGCGCCGAACGCGGCACCCCGATCGTCGCCGGCCGCACCATCCACCTGGGGTACTGGGCGTTCGTCCGCCTCGGACGCGTCGAACTGCCCCACAAAGGGCAAGACGTCACGTACCCGTCCAGCAACCTCCTCTACGACCGCGACGTCTTCCTCGAACTCGACGGGTTCGACCCCCGGTTCATCACCGCCGAGGACGTCGATCTGAACTACCGTGCCGTCGAATCCGGCCACCGGATCGCCTACGAGCCGGACGCCGTCATCTACCATCGCGCCCGCGACACCGTCAGCGGGTTCCTCCGCCAAGCCTTCTGGAACGGCTACGGACGCAAACAATTGACCCTCAAACACGGCAGCCTCTGGCGCGAATACTCGTTCCGCCGCATGCTCGAAGGCCAATTCACCCTCTGGGGCCTGCTGCGCCTGGCCAGCGCCTCCTGCGGCTACGCCGCCTGCAAGCTCCGGGAGACGCCGCGCGCGTGGCGTGAACCCCACCCACACACCCAGGAGGCCACCGCATGAAGCTCGTCACCGGCGGCGCCGGATTCATCGGCAGCCACCTCGTCGACCGCCTCCTGGCCGACGGCGGCCACGTCCGCGTCCTCGACGACCTGTCGACCGGCCGCCGCGACTTCCTCGCCGACGCCGACGCCACCGGACGCCTCGAATTCCTCCAAGGCGACTGCCTGCGACCGGAAGACAACGCCGCCGCACTCGCCGACGTGGCCGAAGTCTGGCACATGGCCGCCGACCCCGACGTCCGACGTGGCGTCGAACATCCCTGGGAGAACTTCCGCGACGGCGCCGTCGCCACCTTCCACGTCCTGGACGCGGTACGCCGCGCGGACGCCGACCGCTTCGTCCTGGCTTCCACCAGCACCGTCTACGGCGAGGCCGACGTCCGCCCGACGCCCGAAGACTACGGCCCGCTGCTGCCGATCTCGATGTACGGCGCCGCGAAACTGGCCGCCGAAGGACTCGCCACCGCCTTCGCCCACACCTACGGCGTCCAAGTATGGATCTACCGCTTCGGCAACGTCGTCGGCCCACGACTGACCCACGGCGTCATCCACGACTTCCTCGCAAAGCTGGCCGACGACCCGAGCCGCCTCGAGGTCCTCGGGGACGGCCGCCAGGCCAAATCCTACCTTTGGGTCGAGGATTGCGTCGACGGGATGCTCGCCGGCACGCGCCACGCCTCCGAAAACGCCAACGTGTTCAACCTCGCCACCGAAGGCACCACGTCGGTGGCCGAGATCGCCCAGATCGTGAAGGCGGCCGCCGGACACGACGACGCCCAGGTCGAATACACCGGCGGCGACCGCGGCTGGAAAGGCGACGTACCACGGATGCAGCTGGCAATCGAACGGATCCGCGAAGCGACCGGTTGGGAGCCGAAGCTGGATTCCACAGAGGCCGTCGAACGCACCGCGCGGACCCTGGCGGCCACGACGGCGCCGGGCCCCGATGCCTAGGTACGGGTCCCTCGTCCGCCCCTCGGGCGCGGCACCTGCTGCAGGCGGGCCTCACCTCTGGGCGGCGCCGGCGGGTCCGGCTGCCTCGCCGATTCCTTCCATGGCGCCAGGTCCCGCCCGAGCATCCGTTCCAGCCGTTCGATGTCGGGCATCAGACGCGTCCGAAGACGCCGCGCCGTCTGCGGCTCCATCGGCGGCTTCTGCAATGGTTGGAAATCGAACCGGTCGATGACCCGCTTCAACCCTAGTCGCTTCGCCGCATCGACGGCACGGCCCAGGCCCGCCCTGCGCATGCGCTGCGCCACCCCGATGCCGGCCTGGAAGAAGCCACGGCGCTCCGTGGCGGCATTCAACCGTACTTCGAGTGATGGCGGCACGGACCCGGCGTCGAGGCCGAGGAACGCGTACACCTCTTGCACGCCACGTAGCGGGTCGCGATTCAGGTCAAAATCGGTGAGCACGTGTACCCGCCCGAACCGCTCTAACCATGGTTCCAGCGTCTCGCCGTACCGGCTCCGGTGCAGCAGCGACTCGTCTTCGATCGCCTGCTCGAACGATTCGGGGACGCCACCCCAATGGCGTCGGCGGCCCCACACGTTCCAAAAATCGGAATGGGCCCTGGCGACCGGGTCCCGCAGGCAGGCGACGATGCGCGCTTCCGGGTTGTAGTCATGGACGGCTTGCGCGGAACGGCGCCCGTTGCGCAGGAGGTTCACCGATGCCTCGCCCAGCACGTTGCCCTCGGGGGCATGATCCCATAAGGACAAGTACCAGTCCCAGTCAGCCAAGAACCCGGGGTTCTCCTCGACCTGGAAGACGCCCCATCGTGGCACGAAGTGGTTCGGTTCCTTGATCCGGGACACACTAATTCGGGGGTGGTCGTCCAAGCAGTGCGCCAACCAGGTTGTCCGCGATTTGGGCGCACCGATCACAAGGAAGTCGGGGCCGCGTTGATTCTCGGAGCTCACATGATCGCCCCTTGGCCCGCCAAACTTCGGTCTCGCTGCGTAAAGCCTTTTCCGGGCATTCATCGAATGCGACGGCCTCAGAGGGCGGCCGTTTATGTAGCGACGGCGACTTGCCCGAGCGATGCGCGTGGCGTTCCTGATTCCCACCCTCAACGAGGTGGAGGGCATCCGAGCCACCCTCGAGGACGTGCCGCAGGCCGAACTCGAGACGCAAGGCTACGACGTGGCCGCCTACGTCGTTGACGGCGGAAGCCGCGACGGGACCGTCGAGACGGCCGAATCGATGGGCGCCCACGTGATCCACGAACCCAGCAAAGGCTACGGGCGCGCCTACAAGGCCGGGTTCGCCGCCGTCGACGCCGACTACATCGTCACCGGCGACGCCGACGCCACGTACCCCCTGGAGCAGACACCGAAGTTCCTCGACACGGTCCGAGAACGCGGCCTCGACTTCGCGACCTTCAACCGGTACTCCGAGATGGAAAAAGGCGCCATGAGCTCCAAACACAAGCTCGGAAACTGGGTCCTCTCCCAGACGCTGCGGACGCTGTTCCGAATCAAGATCTCCGACAGCCAGAGCGGGATGTGGATCCTGACCAAACAGGCCGTCGACCGACTTCCTCTGGACCGCCTGTCCGACGGCATGGCCTTCAGCCAGGAGATCAAGATCGAGGCCTTCCTCAGCCCCAACATCGCCGCGGCCGAATTGCCCGGCGCCTACCGGCCCCGCGTCGGCGAAGCGAAACTCGAAAGCTGGCGTGACGGCCTAGGCAACCTGCGTGCGCTGCGCCGCCACCGGACCCGCCGCAACGGCCGGTCCGACGGCCACGCTTAAGAAGGGCACCTTCTTTGGCCGGGCCCGATGGTCCGCCTTCCGGACGTCCAAGCCCTCCTGCCGGAGGCCCAATTCAAGCTCAACCGCGTCGGCGTCAGCGACGTCCGCAAGCTCGTCCGCGTCCGCCGGCCCGATCGCGACGATGACATCGTACTGACGGCCACCTTCGACATCGCCGTCGACCTGCCCCCGACCATGAAGGGCAGCCACATGAGCCGAAACGTCGAAGCCGTCAGCGAGATTCTGGAACGGTCGACGGCCGAACCGGTCACCGGCCTCGAGAACCTGTGCCTCGTGATCGCCAAGGAGCTCCTGGACCGCCACGATTACGCCACCGAAGCCGAAGTCAAAGCGGAAGCCGACTACTTCCTCGAACGGAAGACACCGTTCGGAACGACCAGCACCGAATGGTTCACGCTCATCGCCGAGGCGCTGGCCAAACCCGACGGCGAGAACCGGAAACTGATCGGCGTCGAGGTCACCGGCATGAGCGCCTGCCCGTGCGCCATGGAGACCGCCAAGTCGCTACGCGGCGACAACTCGAAAGGCGCCAGCCTCACCCACAACCAACGCAACCGCGGCATGCTGCTGTTGGAGGTGCCCGAACAGGTGCAGGTCGAAGCCGACCGGCTCGTCGACCTAGTCGAACTGGCCCAATCCGCGCCCACCTACGAACTGCTCAAACGCAAGAACGAGGGCGAACTCGTCCTCTTGGCGCACGACCAACCCCGGTTCGTCGAAGACGTCGTACGCGGCATCCTCGCCGGCGCCATCGAAGCGTACCCCGACCTGCCCGACGACGCGATCGTCTACGCACGCTCCATCAGCGAGGAATCGATCCACAAGCACGACGCGTACGCCGTACGCGAGACGACGGTCGGCGAACTCCGCAACGACACGGGCTGAATGAAACCGCCACGTTCTAATGGCGCGGCCCGCCTTCTTGCGTCCGGGATGCGGTAATGGATGTGCTCGACGCCGGCGTCTACGCCTACCGGTACGAAGCGGACGTCCCCAAAGGCCTGAAGGTCGTGATCTGGGGGCCGCTGCAGGCCAAGGAGCTCGGGTTCGCCTCGTGGGAGTACCAAGACGGCGGCGAGACCGGCTTCGTCTACCACCTGCCCGGCCGCGCCGTCAAGCTCGGCCGCGCCACCGCCACCCTCATCGCCGTGCGGCGCCTCGGCCGCGCCTTCCTCACCATCTACCTGGCCGGTTACCCGTCCGACGCGTCGCCCGCCCAGCGCCGCCTCGACGTCAAATCCATCGTCACCGAGGCCGAACTGTTCCTCAGCCGGTTGGCCAAGGACACCATCGCCTTCCGAGAGACCCAGGCGGTCGCGCTCGTGGACCGACCGGAAGCCGATGCCCACAAGGCGAACGGGGACGGCCAACCCCAACAGAAGCCGGCGGCGGCCGTCTACGACGTCTAAATCGGGGCCTCGAAACGCTTTTAGGCCGTCCGACGACTCGTGTCGGGCCCAGGATTCTGGGCCGACGACCGAGGTGCCCCGGATGAGCAGACAACAGAACACAATCTTCGTTGGAGCAAAACCGCCGATGAACTACGTACTCGCCGTCGTCACCGAATTCAACGAAGGCGCCGACCGCATGGTGCTCAGGGCGCGCGGCCGGGCGATCAGCCGCGCGGTCGACGTGGCGGAGATCGTCCGCAACCGCTTCGTCGAGGAGGCCCGCGTCCAGGACATCCGCATCGCCACCGAACGGATCACGACCGATGGTGGAAAACCCAACAACGTCTCTAGCATCACGATCGTCTTGGCCCGGCCAGAAGAGGCCACGACGGCCGACGGACCCGCCGACGTCCTCGAAGAGGCGCAGGCAGACGACCGGGACGAGGCTCCGGAACGCACGTTCGCCACCGCGACGTAGAAGCGCCGGAGACGTGGCCGCCGGGGCCACCACGGCGGCCGGCGGCTGCCCAGTCGACGTGATCAAGGCGCTCGACGACGGCGGGAAAATCCTTGAGAGACCCGAAGACCTGCGGATTCAGCAGGGCTCAAAAAGGTCGGGTCGACGAATTCTCGCTGAGAAACGTTTCTCGGCGAGAAACGCCGGACGGGAGCGGGTGCCGATTCAATGGGGGTGGGGATTAACAGGGCCAAAGGAGGCCAAGTTTGGGCGGTTCGGGGTGGGTCCGAGCGTGGCTCGGCGTCCTTTAAAAAGGTTTGTTAACTGGGGGCGTATCCCCTTGGTGAGGGCCCACAGAGTGCATTGGCCGCACGACCACCGACACCATTTTCACTTTCACTTACCCCCGGGAAAACTAAACAAGAGGGCGCGGCTCCAGTGAAGCTCGGGCTTCTTGAC
>CAZXJU010000138.1:0-1120 GCA_964641035.1 uncultured Halobacteriales archaeon
TCTTCGTGACGGTGCATGACCGGGTCGTCAAACGCATCGATTTCGGCGTCACGATCGACCAGGTTCCGTCGAACCTCAACGAGATGAACATCGAGCTGCGGTTCCCCCGCACCGACGCGTACAGCGCGATGAACCCGTGGCAGTCCGTCATCTACCAGGTGTACCAGGACGGCCAGCCGATCACGAAGGGCGACGGGTCCGACGTGGACGGCTTCCTCGAGTTCACCCTCGACTACTAGGCCACCCTACTCGAGGGTGGCGTGCCGCTGCCGCATCATCTCTTCGGTCTGTTGGCGGCGTTCCATGAGGTCGGCGATGATGCCGTCCAGAAGGATCCATGCGGTCGTCTCGAACAGCGTCCCGAGGGGCGCCAGCGTCGGTTGCCGTCCGTCGTCGTCCGGGGGTTTCAGTTCGACGACGACGTCGGCGTCGCGGGCGACCCGGCCGTGGCGGTTGCGGGTCAGGACGACGACCTGGGCGCCGATGGTGCGGGCGATCTCGGCGGTCATGGCCACGGGGTACGTCTCGCCGGACCCGGTGACGAGGATGACGAGGTCCTTGGCCTGTACGGGCGCCGTGATGGTCTCACCGATGACGTAGGTGGAGTATCCGAGGTGGGCCAGGCGGATCGCGAGGCCGCGGGCGACGAGACCTGAGCGGCCGGTGCCGTACACGAAGACGCGGCGCGCGTTGTCGAGGGCGGTCACGAGCGCGTCCAGTAGGCTCGGGTCGAGGTCGTCGACGGTGGCCCGCGCCTGGGCCAGGATGTAATCCAGCGACTCGTCGAGGCGGCGTGTGCCGCGGGTCATGCCTCAACTCCCTTTCTTCGCCGACTTCTTCTTCTTGCCGGACGATTTCTTGGATTTGGAGGACTTCTTCTTGGATTTCGACCCCTTCTTGGAGCCGGAGGATTTCTTGGATTTGGAGGTCTTCTTCTTGCCGCCCTTCTTGGATTTCGAGGATCCTTTCTTCCCGGACGACTTCTTGCCGCTGGACTTCTTCTTCCCACCGGACTTTTTGGATTTGGAGGACGCTTTCTTTCCGGACGACTTCTTGCCGCTGGATTTCTTCTTCCCACCGGACTTTTTGGATTTGGAGGACGCTTTCTTTCCGGACGACT
>CAZXJU010000138.1:1220-5793 GCA_964641035.1 uncultured Halobacteriales archaeon
TCTTGCCGCTCGATTTCTTCTTTCCACCGGACTTCTTGGAACTTTTCTTCTTGCCGGAGGACTTCTTCTTGGAGGATTTCTTCTTCGTGGACTTCTTCTTGGCTGCGGCTTTCTCCTTTTTCTTCTTCGCCTCTTCCTTTTTCTTGGCCGCTGCCTCCTCTTTCTTCTTCTTCGCTTCCTCTTCTTTTTTCTTCTTCTCTTCCTGGATGCGCTGCGCCTCTTCCCGCTGGCGCTTCAGCTCGCGTTTCTCGCGCACCCGGTCGAGCACGATCTTCATGTACATCGCGTCGTGCTCGAGGATCGGCGAGTGGCTGATCAGGGTCACGTCGTACTCGTTGTCGAGGATCGTCTCCACCAGCGGTTCGAACCGCAGGTCGCCTTTCTTGATCGGCAGGTGGTGCCGTTCGTTGCCGTCCTCGTATAGGATGCCGGTGAAGTGGATGAGGTACGATCCGAGCTTCAGGTCCTTGCATTTGTCGAAGACCTCGGCGAAGTCCTCCTCGGCCAGAAGCGACCCGTTTCCGCGTGAATGGATATGCGCGAAGTCGAGGATCGGGATGACGCGCGGCACGGCGCGGCAGACGTCCAGGATTTCGTCGAGCGTGCCGAACAACGCCTGCTTGCCGGCGACCTCGAGCGCCAGCTTCACTTTGACTTCCGCCTCGTCGAACGCGTCGAGGATGTGGTTGAGCGAATCCACGACCCGTTTGTGCGTCTCCGTCGGCCCGTCCTCGTGGTAGAGGCCGCAGTGGACCGCCAGCGTCTTGGCGCCCATCGCCTCGGCCAGCTTGCCCGCCTCGATGATCTTCTCGTAGGCGTTCTCCCGGTTCTTCTCGTCGCCTGCCAGGTTCGTGTAGTAGGGCGCGTGGACGTGGACGTCGACCATCGCCTCGCGGGCCACGCGGCCGATCTCGAGCGCTTCCTCCTCCTCCATGCGGATGCCGCGTACGAATTGGACCTGCATGGCGTCCAACTCCAGGTTGCGGGTGTAGATGATGCCGTCCTTGACGGTCCGTCCTTTGCACGAGAGGGGGATGCCGGCGGGCCCGATCCGAATCATAAAATTTCCGTGTCCGTGTGGCCCCGTTGCCGTCCTAGGACTCGACGGGGCGCGGCCCAATGAAAGGCCCCTCTATTTAAAGGGTTCCGGCGGTCGGCGGCTTGGCTGGTTTATACGGCGTCACCCGTTGCATTTCAACCGTTACAACAAGACTAAAATAAGCCTCCTAGGGTAAACGCATATCAGGACTTCATTCATGGCGCAGACCCCTACCTTTGTCAGTGTTGGCGCGCTCGTCCTGGTCGCCCTGTCGGGCTGCTTCGGAGGCGGCGGCGACGCGCAGGACGACGGCGTCACCCGGGAAGGCGAATTCAAGGAATTCGACCTCTACCTCCAAATGCAGCAAGTGGAACTCTACCCCGGCTCCGTCGTCGACGCGTGGCTCTTCGGCCCGTCGAGCGACGGCCCGTTCACGCTTCCCGGCCCGACGATCCGCGCCACCGAAGGCGACACCGTCCGCATCAACTTCTACGTCGTAGGCACGATGATCCCGCATACCGTCCACTGGCACGGGCTCCACGTGCCGTGGGACATGGACGGCGTGCCGTACGTGAGCCAGTTGCCTGTCTCCCTCAACCAGAACCCGCCCACCGGTGGGCCGATCCTCAACGACCGCGTGTTCAGCTACGAGTTCGAACTGACGCAGTCGGGCACCTACTTCTACCACTGCCACGTCGACACGGCGCACCACATGGACATGGGGATGTACGGCGCCTTCATCGTCGACCCGGCCGACCCGACCCAGGACCCGCCGTTCGACAGGGAGTACACGCTCGTGTTGGACGAGTGGGACAAGAGCCATGTCCACCAGTCGCCGAAACTCAACACGTCGGACCCGACGGCCAACGACCCGTTCAACCCAAGTGGCGACCCGGAGAAGACGGTGGACGACGTCTACAGCCAGGGCCAAGACATCTACAGCAACCATCCGGAGCTTAACGAGGCGAAGACGACGACCGGGGTCAAGGACTCCAACCCCTACTACCCGGCCGAGTTCCCGGCCTACTTCCCCGACTACGACACGTACCTCATCAACGGGAAAGCGTACCCGTCGACCGAGGTCTACTTCATCGAGCCGGGCGAGGTCGTCCGGTTCCGCGTGATCAACGCCGGCTTCGAATGGCACGCCCTGCACCTGCACGGCCACCGGATGTACGTCACGCACGACGACGGGTTCCTCGAACCCGACATCGCCCGCCTCGGCGACGCCTCCGGCCTCGACACCGCGGAAGAGCTCGGCCTCTACGCCAAGGGCAAGGACACGATCTCGATCGGACCGGCCGAACGCGTCGACTTCTACGTCTTCGGCAACAATCCGGGCCCCTGGATGATGCACGACCATGTGGCCACCAACGAGATGAACGACCATGTGGCGCCTGGCGGCATGATGACGATGCTTTGCTACACGGACGGCTGGAAGCCGATCCAGGGCACGACGTACAACCCGTGTGAACACGGTGAGATGAGCGGTGGCCTGACGGCCGGCGAACTCCTGATGGAGCAGTCGGACCTCTTGGTCACCCGGCACCTCAACGACGGGTTGAAGGTCGTCGAAGACACGTCTTGAACCCGCGTACGGTCGCGGGCAGACCGCGTCTAAAGGATCTTGACTTCGTCGACCTGGTGGTGCCGGCGCGCCAGGAGCCGGATCAGGTTGGCGTTCTTGCCGCCTTTGCCGATCGCCTTGCCCTTCTCCTCTTCCTTCAGCTGGACGCGGGCGACCAGGGGACCGCCGCCCATCTTCTGCTCCACCTCGATTGATTCCGGCACGAACGGTTTGAACAGGTTGTGGACGAAGGCGGCCTTGTCCTCGTCGAACTCGACGAACTTGACCTCCTTGTCGAAAAGCTCCTTCAGCCGGTGGAGGTTCTTCGCTTCCTTGCCCAGCGCCAACCCCAGTTGACCGTTCTGGACGATGAAGGTCACGCGTTCCTCGTCGGCCACGCAGTCGAGGATGTTCAACTCGGGCGAGCCTTGGTGCCGGGTCCACTTGTTGACGGCCTCTTCGGCCGCCTGGATGTACTTGATTTCGTCGTGCCCGATCGTGACCTCGCCCATGGGTGCCTCGGCCTGGCCTAACGGGCCAGCTGCAGGATGTCCGATTCGCCGGCGTCCAGCACGGTCAACGCGGACACGGCGAACGGCTTGCCGCACGCCGGCCCCAATTCGGTGCCCAGGCCGCCATACTCGTAGAACGGGACGCCTTTCTTCTGCGCCAGTTCACGCAGCGGCTCAAGGTCCGGGCTGCCGTCGGCCAGGACCAGCAGCTTCGCTTCGCCCGTATCGATCGCCTTGCGCGCCTGATGGCTGCCCAAGAAGACCTTGCCAGTCGACACGACGTTTCGTAGTGCACGTTGGATGTCCATCGATCACGCCTCCGATGCCTTCGCGGATTCGACCGCTTCGTCCTCGTCCGGTTCCGATTCCGCTTTTTCCGCCGCGGCCTCGTCGTCCGACGCCTCCTCGGCTTCCTCCTCGTCCTCGTGGCCGCTCAGGTCCGGCTCCGCGCCGATCGCCTCCGCGTCCGAGATCCGCTTGGCGGCCTCCAAGAGGCTCGGGACCTCGAGACCACGCTCGCTGACCGGCGGCGGCGGCGCGACGACGTTCTCCTTCGGCGGTTTCACCTTGTTCAGCTTGTCCACGTCGACCATCAGCCGCACGGCGCCCGTGCCGAGGTTGACCGGCTGGCCCACGATGATGTTCTCCGCGACACCGCGCAACTGGTCCTGCTCCCCGCGCATACCGGCACGAAGCAGGTGGTCGACGGTGATCTCGAAGGCGGCACGCGCCAGGATCGACGTCTTCTCGCCGCTGACACCCTGCCGGCCGATGGCCCGCAGCGTCCCGTCGACGGTCATGACGTCGGACACCAGCATCAAGTGCCGCACATCGACCTGCAACCCTTGTTCGGACAGCGTGTTGTACGCCTCCTGGATGATGGAGCCGCGAGCCGCCTCGATGCCGAGGACCTCGGCGATCTCCTGCGTGTCGTTGCTGGTCACACGGCGCTTGTCGACGCCGTCGATCTTCAACACCTCCGCCAGGTTCGACCCTTCCGCGTAGATGACGAACTCGTCCTCCTCCTTCCGGATGACGACACGCTCGATCCGGTCGATGCCCTTGACCTTGAGGTCCTGGATCTTCTCGGTCATCTGCTGAAGCTTCTTGTACGAGGGGTCGTCGAGCGTCAAGTGGACGTTGTCGCCCTTGCGCTGCTGCTGCGTCTTCTTCGCCTTCTTCAACGCGTTCTCGATCTCCTCGATCGACACGTCCTTGCGCTCCAACTGCTTCTGGTTGGGTTTGACCAGGATCGACATCTCGCCCAGGTTCGTCTCGAAGCTGGCGATGTCCTTCAGGTTCGTCGTCTCGATCTGGTTGGCGATCTTCTGGACCCGCTCCGGGTCCTGCGCCGCGTCCTCTTCCAGGTAGATGTTCATCATGGGCGTCGACGGCTTGCGCCGCGCGTCCACAATCTCGATCAACCGGGGAAGACCCAGCGTGACGTTGATCTCC
>CAZXJU010000139.1:0-5780 GCA_964641035.1 uncultured Halobacteriales archaeon
TCGTCGTCGACGGCGTACCGGGTCTCGGTGCCCCAGTCGGTGAAGCGTCGGCGGACGACGTACGGCTGCTTGTCCGCGCTCCGGGTGGGGTGGGTTCCTTGCCGGTCGCGGGTCTCGGAGAAGCTTCCGGGGTAGGTGGTGACGCGGCCGTCGCGCAGGATCGCGGTGGTGTCGGTGACGGAGTCGAGGAGGAAGCGGTCGTGGCTGACGACCAGGAGGGTGCCGTGGTAGCTGTTGAGCGCTTGGATGACGACGTCGCGCGCCCACAGGTCGAGGTGGTTGGTGGGTTCGTCCATGATGAGCAGGTTGATGGGTTCGAGGATCGCCTTGAGGAGCATCATGCGTTGGCGTTCGCCGCCGCTGAGCGTCTCGACGGTGCGGGTCATGTCGACGTCGGGGTCGAACCGGAAGCGGCCGAGGAGGGCCTTGACGTCCCGGTCTTCCAGGGCCGGCCGGGCCGAGAGGACCTCCTCTCGGAGGGTGCGGGCGGCGTCGAGGTTGTCGTGTTCCTGGCTGAGGAACTTGCCTTTGACGCCGGGGGGCACGCGGATGGTGCCGGCGTCGGGCTTGAGGCGGCCGGTCACCAGCTTGAGTAGTGTGGTCTTGCCGGAGCCGTTGGCGCCGACGAGGCCGATCCGGTCGCCCTTGGAGACCTCGAAGTCGAGTCCGCGCAGCACGGGCTGTCCGTCGTACGCTTTGGTGACGCCGGTCAGCCGCAGCATCTCGTTGCTGCTTTTCTGCGTGGCTTCGAAGTGGAGGCCGAACCCGAGCTTTTCGAGCACGGGGTCGGGGGCCCGGTCGAGTGCGTCGGCGTACTTCGCGAGGGTCTTCTTCCGGCTGGCGTATTGGCCGTCGAACCGTTTCTGCTGGCGGAACTGTTGCATGACGGCTTCGGCGTCTTTGACGCGTTTTTCGGCTTTGGCGTGTTCCCGTCGGGCGCGTGCCAGGTCCTCGTCGCGGGCCCGGACGTAGTCTTCGTAGTTGCCGTCGTAGGCGGTGATGCGTCCTTGGCGGACCTCGAAGACGCGGTGGGCCACGTTGTCGAGGAAGGCGCGGTCGTGGGCGACGACGAGCAGGGTGCCTTTGAATTCGGCGGCCCAGCCTTCGAGCCATTCGATGCTTTCGATGTCGAGGTGGTTGGTGGGTTCGTCGAGGACGACGAGGTCGCCGTCGCGGACGTTCATGACGGTGCGGGCCAGGCGGATGCGGGTCTTCTGGCCGCCGCTGAGGTCTTCGGCCTTTCGGTCCAGGTCGTCGGGCCGAAACCCGAGTTCGGCCAGCAGGTCCTCGTCGACGGGTGGCGGGGTCGAGGTGGCGTCGATGGCGCGTTCGACTTCGGCGTAGCGTTCGAGGACGGCCTCGTATCCGGGCGCCTCGTAGAGGGCGGGGTCGGCGATCCGTTCTTCGAGTTCCGCCTTCTCTTGGGCCAGTTGGGGCGGTACGGGACGGTCAGCGGCCAGGAGTCCCCGGAGCGTCGCGCCGTCGGGGATCGTAGGGTGCTGCTCGAACCAGTGGCTTCGTACGGGCTCGCGTTGAAGCGTGCCGTGGTCGGGGCGTTCCCGGCCGGCCAGGATTCGCAGGAGCGTGGATTTTCCGGCGCCGTTGGGTCCGACGACGGCGACGCGGTCGCCGGGGAGGATCTGGAAGGTGGCGTCGTCGAAGAGGACGTTCCCGCCGTAGGATTTGGCGAGCTGGTCGGCGGCGATGAGAGGCGTGACCATGACGATTTGGTGGATTCCAGGAGCAGGGGGGCCTTGTAGTTATCGCGACGCGATGGCCTCTCGGGTCAAGGCGCGGTGGGGCCTGGGGCGAAGACGACGACGGTCTCGTCGTGCGCGGCGGACCCGGCCGCGTCGTGGACGGTGAGCGTCGCGACGTAGGAGCCGGGCTTCTTGTACTCGTGCTGGACGGTGTCCGGGATGGGGACGGCGCCGCCGATGGTGGTGTCCTTGTGGTCGCCGAAGGCAAGCGTCCACGTCGCAAGGCCACCCAGGCGTTGGGCGACGTGGGATTGGTCGTCGTCGGGGTCAGATGCCGTCAGGCGGAACGTGGCGGTCCTGTGCGTCGGGTCTTGGCCGGCGAGCTGGAGGGTGGCGGTGGGCTCGTCGTTCACGAAGCGTTGTACGGCAACCGGGAGCCGGACGGTCTGGTCGCCTTGGCCGGTCTCGAAGGTGAGGACGTAGCCGTAGACGCCGTCGGGGCCTTCGAAGGGGATCGTGACGTTGACGTGTTGTGTGACGGCCGGATCGAACGGTGACGACGTCCACAACGGGTCGGTGCCTGGGTCGGGCGTTCCGTCGGCGTCCTCGTCGGCGGCGAGCAGGAGGCGGGCGGTGGACGGCGCCGGCAGTTGGAACGACGGCCCTTCCGGCACCCAGTCAGCGTAGCTGAAACTGAACGCCAAGGGCTCGAGGTAGGGACGGCTCGGCACGGGTTCGGTGGGGGAGACTGCGGGGACCATCCGGTCCGCCCACACGTTGACGGTGTGGGCGCCGTCGGGGACGGTGCCGGCGTTGGGTCCGATGTCGGATTCGCACGCCATCGGTTGGAACGGGGACGCCGGCGGTTCGGCCGGCTCGCCGTAGAGACAGGCGTCGACGTCGCCGGTGGTGTGGGGTACGCCGGTCCGCAGCGCGAGGCTGTCGACGAGCAGGAGGTCGCCGGCGGTCGCGTTCTGGGGGCCGGTCAGGCGAAGCGAGCGGACCGGCATGAGGCCCCACGCGGGGTCGTCCTGCAGGTCGTCGAGGCTGGTGGTGCCGTCGACGGGGTCGTGGGGTGTGACGTCTTTGGTGCAGCCGTCGGCGAGCACACGCATCTCGCTCTGGCGCGTCAGCGTGATGCGGACCCATCCGTCGGTCGGTGGAAGGGCCAGGTCGGTGCCGACGCAGGCGTCGGCGGCGCCGTCGCCGTCGGCGTCCAGTTGGAGCCAGACGCCCAACGGGAGGCCGGGTGCGGTTTCGGCGATGGTTACGTTGGCGTAGAGCCGGATCGTGCCGACCACGGAGAAGCGGTACGTGTCGGAGTTGGGCAGGGCGTCGAGCGTCGGCGTCCCGTCCGGGGCGTCGACGGCCGGGGCGAGGTTGACGGCTTGGGAGCCCAGGTGGGCGCGCGTGTCGACGGTGGCGCCGCCGGCCAGCGTGAAGCCGGAATCGGCGCCCGGTTCGCCCTCGAGAAGGCCGTATCCGTCGAGGCGGAGGGCCGCGCCGGAGCCGACGACCCATTGCGCGCGGCGTTCACCGGCGGCGGGGTCGATGGAAAACGTGTGCGAGTAGACGCCGTCGGCTTCGTCGAGGACCCGTGCGGCGGGCGGGAGGATCTCGGTGGGCGGGGTGAAGGTGGGGCCGTTGGCGATCGGGTGGATGACGAGGCGGTTGGTGGGGTTGGGCGCGACGAGCGTCCCGCTGACCTCGTCGTGGAGCCGTGGGCCGTCGACGATCGCCGGGTCGGCCGCGGCGTGGCCGTCGTGCGCTTCGATGCGCGCCCAGTGGTCTCCGCGGAAGGCGTCGGGGACGATGACGTCGCCGAAGAACTGGAATCCGAACCAGGCTTCGTAGGCGGCGCCGTCGCGGTAGTCTTGGTCGGCGGGGTCGACGGGCGTCATGGCGCGCGGGGCGCCGCCGTCGAGGTGGACGGTGATGGAGGCGGGCGGGTCGTTGTCGAGGTCGACGTAGGTGGTTTCGTAGCGGAAGGAGTCGGAGACGCGCGTCAGGGTGGGGCTGACCCAGGTGCCCAGCAGGACGGGCGGCGTGTTCAGTGCGTCGTTGCAGTCGGCGCCTTCGAAGCCGGCCTCGACGTCGAAGCGGAGCGCGTCGGCGTCGGTGCTTCCGTCGGGCGGTGAGACGTCGTCGGGGGCTTCGCCGTTGATGGTGGCTTCGAGGAAGGGTCGGCATTCGGCCGCGTCGGGTTCGGATGCGTCGGATGCGCCTGGGACGGCTGCGGGGACGGTCGTGGCCAGCACGAGAATCAGGATGGTGGCGTACCAGGCCGGTGGGTTGCGCATGGGGTGGGGCTCCCCCGTGGACCGGGCCGGAGCCGTCCGACGGGATGCGTCGAGGCGACGGCAGCGTATTCAAGGGTTGCGGCAGGGGCGTTGCGGGAAAAGGGGAAGAGGTGGACGCGGCGGGGCGCTACGTGTTCTTGGCCTGGTAGACGGCCTGGTAGGCGTCGACGAGTCCGTGGCCTTTCCCGACGTGGGTCCCTTGCGCGTTGTAGGCGCCGTCGTGCGTGTACTTGACGGCGGTGGCCTTGATGATCACGTCGACCTGGCTCGGTGAGAGGTCGGGGTTCGCCTGCAGCATCAGGGCGGCGGTGCCGGCCACGTGCGGCGCGGCCATCGATGTCCCGGCGAGCGTCACGTAGTAGTCGGTCAGGCCGATGCCGGTGACCCAGCCGAACGGCGTCCGGGCCGAGCGGATCGAAGAGCCGGGGGCCGAGATGTCGGGCCACGTGGCTGGGTCGTTGAGCAGGCCGCGGCTGGATTTGGCCGCCAGGGTCCCGGCGCGGGTCGCGATGTCGTGGTCGTCGTACCAGGCGACGCACAGGACGCCTGTGGTGGGGATCTGGCATTCGCGGGTGGTCTTGAGAGAGGACCCGTCACCGCCGGCGTTTCCTGCGCTGAAGACGACGACGATGTCGTTGGCGACCATCTGCTTGACGAGGCGGGTGGTCAGCGAGTTGGGGTCGTAGGCGCCCTCGCTGCCCCACGAGTTGGTGACGACGCGGATCGGTGGGTCCTGCTTGTGTCCGTGTTGCAGGATCCAGTCGAACGCCTGGTTGGGCCAGAAGGTGTTGCTGAGTTCGCCGATGCCGAACCCGTAGAGGGTGGCGCCGGGCGCCACGCCCGTCATGGAGGCGTCTTTGACGCCGCGGCCGGCGACGATGCCGGCGACGTGCGTGCCGTGGCCGCTGGTGGTGTCGGTGTAGACGTTGTCGACCATGACGACGCTTTCGACCTTGTAGTTGAACTGGAGCGGCGCGTCGGCCCCGGTGATCTGCCGGTGCGTGAGGTCGGGGTGGAGGCCGTCGATGCCGGTGTCGACGACGGCGACGCCGACGCCGCGTCCGTCGACCGGGTTTCCGCGGGCGTCGAATATGGCGGTGGTGGGCGCCGTGAGCGCGGGGGTACGGATCGCGGCCTTGGAGCTGGACAGGTGGAAGCCTGTCGGGAGGACCGGTTCGACGTAGGTGACGTACGGGTCCTCGGTCAGGTTGGTGGCGTCGACGGGGGTGCCGAGCACGTAGACGGCGGGTACGGACCCGAACCGGTAGACGAGTTCGGCCCCGGCGTCCTCGACGCTTTTTTGCATCTGTTCCGGCGAGTCGGCCTCGGGAGCGAATTGGACGAGCCAGCCGGCGATCGTCTGGGCGTAGTCGACGGGGACGGAGTTGCTGTCGCCGGGGTCGGGTGTGTATCCGTCCAGTTCGTTGGATTCGTTGCCGTTGTCGTTTGTTTCGTTGTCGGCGGGCTGTTGCGAGGAGTCTTGGTAGCGGTCGGGGTAGGGGGATTTGGACGGTGAGGACCGTTCGCGCGGGGGCGTGTAGGGCGCGGCCTCTTCTTCCGTCTCGAGGCGTTGGTCGCGCGGCGCTTCGCCGGGGACGCGCGTGAAGTCGGCTTCCTGGTGCGCGGGCCGGTCGTACGGGTCGGCGCCGGGGGCCGTGGTGGACTCCGCGCTGGGGCGGACGGCGCCTTGCATGACGACGTAGACGGAGTCGACGAAGGGTTCGAAGGTCGCGCGCGGGCCGTCGAAGAGAATGCGGGTGGTGAGGGCGCCCGTTCGGAC
>CAZXJU010000140.1:0-5733 GCA_964641035.1 uncultured Halobacteriales archaeon
CTTCAGACCCTGCAACGCGGCGCGTAGCACGTCGTCGTCCACCCGTGCCTCGGGGTGGTCCCGGCGGATCTCAGGCACCATGGCCAAAAGCGTGCGCGCCGCCAGCGTCGCATCGCCCGCATCCGCTGCGAGCGCGACGACGCGGTCGTCGACGCCCTCGTCGACGGCTTGCGCCGCCAGGTCCTTCGACAACCCGTGCGACGCCACTAGCCGCTCGACACGCGCCTCAGGCGGCTCGGGAAGGTCGTCCTCGAGCCGCTGCAACCGCTCGGATTGGACGCCGACCGGCGGCACGTCGGTCTCCGGGTACATGCGTGCGGCACCCGGCATCGGCCGCAGGTAACTGTTGGTGTCGTCGGGTTTCGCCTGGCGGACCTCGCCGGGCACACCCTCCAGGGCGGTCGCCGCGCGGCGCAGGGCCACCGTGACCGCGCGCGCCGCCGTCGCCTTCGGTGCGGCCACCAGGACGAACGAATCGTCGTCTCCGCACCCTAACGACGTGCGCACCGCGTCGACCTCCTCCTGAGTGACCCCGAGGCCAGGCATCTCGTCGCCGTGAAGCAGCCCCCGGACGCCGGCGTCTTGGCGGGCGTGGTCCGCCAGTTCACGACCCAGCCGCGGCGCGTCCTTGGTATCGGATCCGAGAAGGCCGGCGAACCCGGCAAGGCGCGCCCCGAAGACGACGCCGTCCTTCTTGAGGACGCCCTTGATCACCTTGGAGTCGGTATTCTCGAAGACGCCGGTCACGTCGGTAGGCTTCACGTCCAGGTCCTTCTTGGCCACGCCCCGCCCCTTGAGCGCGGCTGCGACCTCGATCAGCCGCTGCTGCCGTCGCACCTCCCATTCCGTGACGCGCGGGATCGCGTTCAACTCTTGGACTCCCTTGACTTCGACGCGGGTACCGCCCTCGATGGAGACGTTGAGGTCCTGGCGGATGGTCCCGATGCCGCGTTTCACGCGGCCAGTGGCGCGCAACAGGGCGCCGATGCGTGCGGCGACCTCACGCGCGTGCGCCGCATCCTTGATGTCCGGATCGGTGGCGATCTCGACCAGCGGGATCCCCAACCGGTCGAGGCCGAAGCGGACCACGCCGTCGGCTTCGCCGACGCGCCGCGCGGAATCCTCTTCCAGGCAGATGGTCTGGATGCCGACGTCGCCGACGGATCCTCCCAAGGCGACGAGGCCGGTGCGTTGGAAGCCGGTCGTGTTCGACCCGTCGATGACGATCTTGCGCATCCATTCGACCTCGTCGACGGGCTGAGAATCGAAGACCAACGCCATCGTGAGCGCCACGTCGAGCGCGTCCTCCTCCGCCGGGTGCGGCGGTTCCTCGTCCGCATCGACCAGGCAGCTGACGCCGTGGAACCCGAGGTATTCGAAGCGTCGGGCACGCTCGGCTTCGATACGGGCCGCCGCGTCGACCTCCCCCAACTCGCTCTGCGTCGGCCGGAGCCGGCGCGTGAACGTGAAATCGGGCTCTTCGTCGTCCAGCTCGACGTCATCCGTGGCGCACCGGCAGAAGAGTTTGCCAGTGGCCAGCTGCTGGTGGATCTCCAGGCCGCACCGGAACCCGAGGGCCTCATAATCGAGTCCCGTCACGCTGTCTCCTCCTCGGACGCTTCGAACTGGGTGCGTTCGCGGAGTTCGCCGGCCACGTCGGTGCGCAGGATGCGTGCCGCCTCCTCCGCATCGTCTGCGACGCCGAGCGCGTATTGGAGTTTGACCCACGTCGTCTCGGGCAGCATGTCGCCGGCTTCGATGACGCCGCGGGCCAACAGGTCCCGCCCGGTCGAGTAGACGCGGAGGTTCGTACGTCCCCACAAGCATTGGCTTGCCATCGCAATCAACGTGCCACGCTTGCTCGCCTTCTCGATTGCGTCCAGGCACCGGCGGGGCACATGGCCGAGTCCGGTGCCGGCCAACACGAGGCCTTTCCCGGCGGCCGCGGCCACCGCATCGCCGTCCATGCCGGGATACGACCACAGGAAACCCACGTGCTCCTCCCACCCTGCGGCCAGGGTGGGTCCGTCGGTGGCGCGCGCGCGATGCAGGCCGTCGAGGCGGATGACGTCGTCTTCGACGACGCCGAGCGGTGGCGCGTTGACGCTTTCGAACGCGTCGCGCCGGCTCGTGTGGTTCTTGCGGACCCGGGTCCCGCGGTGGACGGCGATCCGGTCGTCGGACGGCGACGCATGCATCGTGGCCACGACCTCTCCCAGGTCGGCCGTCGCGGCTACGCGGACGGCGGCGGTGAGGTTTGTCGCCGCGTCGCTCGAAGGCCGGTCCGAGCTGCGTTGCGCGCCCACCAGGACGACCGGGCCTGGAAGATCTTGCAGCAGGAAGGATAGGGCGGCGCCGGTGTAGCCGAGCGTGTCGGTGCCGTGGGGGATCACGACGCCTCGTGCGCCGCCTTCGAACGCGGCCGCCGCCTGTTCGGCCAGCGTCCGCCAGTCCTTGGGTGCCAGGTCTTCGCTGAACACCTGGAAGACGACCTCGGCCTCCACGTCGGCCACGTCGAAGATCTCCGGCGTCGCGAACGCCAATTCGTCCGCTGTCGCCGCCGGGTGCACCGCCCCGGTCCGGTAGTCGACGTAGGAGGCGATCGTGCCACCCGTCCCCAACACGGCGACCTTCTCCTTCCCGGTCGACCGCGGAGGTGCCGGCGTCTCGGGCTTCCGTTGCTCCGCGTCACGCACCTTGGCGATCTTCGTCTTCTTACCGACCCGGACGCCGACGTTGTACCCGTTGCCCAGCTTCAGGATCACGCAATCGGGCGCACTGAAGGCGTGGCGTGGCATCAGGCGCCCCTCGCCGGAGAACCCGTCGCCGTCGACGCGGACGACGTCGCCGACGTCGGCGTCCGCTTCCTTGAGTCGTTTCGCTACCGCGTCCTGCACGCGCCGCCGAAGCCCCCCTTCTCCTTAAATACCCACGCGGGTCAGGCGGCCGAATCCGTCCATGGAGTTTTGGCCCAGCGCCAAGGACCATATACTGGCGGGCCCCAATTGGGTTCCCAAGGTGCGCGGTATGTCTCCCGTAACGCAGGTCATCAAAACCGACGCCGAACAACCGGCGTCCCCCCGGACGATCCTCTTGGTGGACGACGAGCCGGACGTCCTCGACACGCTCGCCGCCTTCCTCGAAACGTACCTCGAAGGCGCCCGCGTGCTGACCGCAGCCGACGCGCACCACGCGGTCGAACTGTTGGAGCATGAACCCATCGACGTCGTCATCTCCGACTACCGGATGCCCGGCATGGACGGCCTGCAGTTCCTCAAGCGCGCCAAGGAGCTGGCGCCGGACACACCCCGCGTCATGATCACCGCCTTCCCGCAACTCCCGGTGGCCACCCGGGCGGTGGACGAGGCGCACATCCACCAGTATTTCGTGAAACCGTTCGACCCGGAAGACCTCTTGGCCACAATCCGGGACATCCTGGCCCGGCCCGACCCCGAACCGTTGGCCAAATCCTGGGTCGACCGCTTCTTCGAACGCCGCGGCGCCGGGCCGGGCGTCGGCGCGTGACGAAGCGCTCTTGAAGCCACGTCGCGTGGCGCCGCCTGCATGGGCCACGTCACGTACGCCTACGTCGGACCGGTCGAAGCCGCCGGCAGGCTCGCCAAGAAAGGCACGGAATCCGACGTCGTCCTTTTCAACGCCAAACACGACGAATCGCATCTGAACCTCGTGGCGCCCGCCAAGTGGCCAGAACGCGCACAATGCCTGCTGGCCGCGTTCGACCTGGCGGACCGCGTGATCCTGCATGCGGCGACCGTCGACCGCGCCTTCGGGGAGGCCGCGGTGGGCGCGCAGGTCTTCGGCAAGACCTCGGGCTTCGTCCGCCTGGCCGACGCGACGCTCGAACAACCGGTGCGGCGCATGCTCCAAGGCACGCTCCTGGCGGACCTCGTCGTGACCGGCGAGCCGGACGGCGTGCTGCGCGAACGACTCTTTTCCGCCCACGCCGCTCCAAGCGAAGGACCGGTCGTCGTGCCGGTCGACCACGCCTTCCCTGTCAAGGGCGTCGGCACCGTCGTCCTCGGCGTCGTCCGCCGCGGAACGCTGAACCGCCACGCCGACCTACAGGCGTACCCCGGCGACGAGACGGTCTCCGTACGAAGCATCCAGATCCACGACGTCGAACATGACGAGGCGCCCACCGGCGCCCGCACCGGCTTGGCGCTCAAGGGCGTCGAGGCCGAGGACGTGCCCCGCGGCACCGTCCTCGCCGAACCCGGATCGTTGCGGACGCTCGAACCGGAGGCCGACACCTCGTTTCGCGTCACGTGGGCGCCCCACCGGAAGTGGGAGCCGCGCACCGGGACGACGCTCCACTTGTTCCACGCGCTCCAGGACGTCGTCTTCCGCGTCGACGCGGTGGAAGGTACCGACGCCGAGGGCGCCACGCTGCGCGGCCGACTGGATCGCGCCGTCGCCCTCGTCGAGGACCAGCCGGTGGTCCTGATGGATTACGACAACAAGGCCAACCGGTTCGTCGGACGCGCCCGGCCGTCGACGTGACGTCGCGACCCTTTTCAACCCGGCCTCCCGATGCCGGGACGTGACCCGCCGACGCTTCCAATGGCCGCTCTTCCTGGCGTTCCTCTTGGGCAGCATCGCCGTCACCATCCTCCTCAACATCCTGCTACCGGGCGCCTGGTTCCTCGGCGGACTCATCCTCTTCCTGCCGTTCTTCTTCATCGGCGGCGCCGGCGACGACGAGGACGCCGTCCCGACCCGGTGTCCCGCCTGCGGGTACACCCAACGCGAACCGACCGAATCCTACTGTCCGCGCGACGGGACCCGGATGGCGAACCGCCCGCGACCCCGTAGCGACCGCCGCGTCTGACGAAACCCTTTTCACGGCAGCACGGCTGGTCCGCATTCCGGGACCGTCCTCATGGAGTTCCTGCCCAACCACGCGATGCGCGACGAGCTGATGCAAGACGTCGGCATCGGGTCGATCGACGAACTGTTCTCCGACGTGCCCGGCCCCGTCCGCATCGACGGGCTGGACCTCCCGGAGCCGAAGAGCGAACTCGAGGTCGTCCAATACCTGGGCGACATCCTGGCCTCCAACCGGAGCACCGACCGCGGCCCGCAGTTCGTCGGCGGCACCCTCAAAGAGCACCATGTGCCCGCCTTCGTCGGCCACCTGCTGTCCCGGCAAGAGTTCTACACCAGCTACACGCCGTACCAGGCCGAACTCAGCCAGGGCACGCTCCAGGCCCTCTTCGAGTTCCAGAGCATGCTCGCCGAACTCACCGGCCTCGGCGTCGTCAACGCGAGCATGTACGACGCGTCGACGGCGCTGGCCGAAGCCGTCCTCATGGCGCACCGCGTCAACCACCGCGGCAAGGTCCTCGTGCCACGGCACCTGGCGCCCGAAAAACGCTCCACCGTCGAGAACTACGCCGCCTGCCACGGAATCCAGGTTGAGACGTACGGCTTCGACGCGACGACCGGCGCCACCGACCTCGCCGACCTCGAAGAGGCGATCGACGAGACGACGAGCGCCGTCTACGTCGAAAACCCGAACTTCTTTGGCACGTGGGAAACCGACGCCCAAGCGGTGGCTGATGCGGCGCATGACGTCGACGCCCTGGCCGTCTTCGGGTTCGACCTGTCGAGCCTGGGGATCGTCGAGGCGCCCGGCGACCTGGGTGCCGACATGGCCGTCGGCGACGGCACCACCTTCTGCTTCCCGCCAAGCCTGGGAGGACCCCAGCTCGG
>CAZXJU010000141.1:0-5690 GCA_964641035.1 uncultured Halobacteriales archaeon
CATCTCCAGCACCAGGCTCGAGAAGCCGTCGTGTTCGACGGCGAACGGGAACTTCCAGGCGTCTTGCGACGTGCCCGGCGCGAACAGGTCGATGACGGCGCCGCACGGCGCGTTCAACCCGCCGGCAAACGGCGGCGGAAGCATGACGACGACGTGGCACAGAAGGTGCGCGTTGAAGATGAGGGTCTCGTGGTACGGCACGTCGCGCCCGGACGGCGTAAGCTGCACGATGACCTCGGTGACGGTTTCGTCATCGACCTGGGCCTGCGCGGTGGCGCTCTCGTAGCCTTGGCGTTCGACGACGACGGTGTACCGGCCGGCGTCCAACGGTCCGAACCCGGTGACCCCGTCCGGGTCTGTGAACGCCTCGACGTCGGCCGGGTCGACGAACACGTACGCCCCAGAGATCGGCAGGAGTTCGGGGTCGACGACCAACACCTTCAACAATCCGCCCGAGGCGGTAGCGTTGGCCAACTCGTCGGACGTGAGCGCCCGTGGCGGCTCGGCGGCGGTTGGCGCCGAATCGGACGATGCGCAGCCGGCCAGGGAAGCCGATGCGACCAGGAACACGACGACGACCGGATGGAGGAAACGCGACGTCATCGGTAACACCATCCTGCAAGTGTCCAGGGGAGTATTAGAAGCACCCACCTGCCATTCCCGGCAACAGGCGTCGTCGTCTCCTTACGCGTCCGGTAGCGCGCTGAACCGGTCGATCGCCGGTCGGTTGTAGAACTCGGTCACGTAGACGGTCGGCCGGAACTCGATGAACGCGGCGGTTCCCGGGATCGACGTGTTGTCGCCGCCGCCTGCGACCAAGAGTTCGAACTGTTCCGTGGCGTTCGGTTCGGGATAGAACACGTTCTCCTCGTTCGATACGTAAAGGTTGCCCGGTGTCAGCTTCGTCCAGAACGGGGGCGCCATCGTGTCCCCGTAGACGGTGCCGCCGACGGTTACGCCCGCGTTGCCGCTGGTATCCAATTGTCCCTTGGAGGTCAACTGCAGGAGGCCGTCGACGCCGAACGCCTGCCGTTGCCAGTTCATCTCCAGGATCAGGTCGGCGAAGCCCGGGTTCTCGATCACGAACGGATAGATCCATTGGTCCGGCGTGACGCCGCCTTCCTGCCCTGCGGTGGCCAGGACGATGTCGACAACGGCGGCGCAGGGCACGTTGGGGCGGCCGAGGGCGCTCGCAGGACCGACGAAGTGGCACATGAGGTACGCTTGGAAGATATGGGTCAGGTGGTACGGGACGTCGAGGCCGACCGGCTCGATCTCGACGATGACCTTCTGGGAATCGTCATCGGGCACGAACACCTGGGCCTCGCCGGCCGTGTAGCCGGCGCGCTCGACGGCCACCGTGTACCGGTCTTCCGGCAGGGGGCCGAACCCGACGACGCCCGACGCGTCCGTCTGGGCGCTCAGGTCGCCGGGGCTGACAAGCACGGTCGCGCCCTCCACGGGCAGCAGTTCGGGGTCGACGACGAGGACTTGCAGCACTCCGCCCGTCTCGTCCAAGGCTTCCAGGTCGTCGCCCGAGTAGACCTGGACCTCCGCTGGCGCGGCGTCCTCCGGGCCGTCACCGGAGACGCAACCGGCCAACGTGACCGTCCCGAGGCAAAGCACGACAAGCAGCGGCCACGCCCGGTTCATTGCCATGCAGAACACACCCAAAAGCCACAGCGCTTGCTAGACTATTAGAAGACCGCACCTTACATCCCCGGCGCGCGGCTGTTCCCGCGCCAGACGGCATTCCGCGGCGCTGGCCAGGCGTCCGGGATCGCCGTCGGACCCCTACGTGAGCGTTGCAGCCCCGACCAGGACCGGCAGCGTGACGTGCGCCGGGTCGTCGGCGCCGCTGGAAATGGTAAGCTCCGGCTTGCGCAGCTCCGGTGTCAGCTCGCTGCTTTCCCCGGCCACGACCAGGACAAGGCGGTCGCCGGCGGGCACGAGGCTCGCGAACGGGTGACTGCGGATGCTGACGGGCGTCGGCGTACCGATCGGGAAGTCCTCGCCCTCGTATCCTGGCGTCCGATGGCGGAGGTCCGTAAGCGCCCGTCGCACCTCATCGGCCTCCGGGTCGCCGCACCTCCCGGCGCCCGGCGTATGGAACAGGTAGGCGGCCAGGTTGCCGTCGGGCAGCGTGCTGGTGACCGTCACGTTCACGTAGAAGTTGCCGGCCAGAAGCGTATCCTCGGCCATCGGCTCGGATACGTACACGACTTGGCCGTCGTGGCAGTCGCCCAGCCTCGGTCCCTCGTGCGTCGATTGGAACGCGCGTTGGCCGCGCGCGTCCTGGGGATCCGGGACCAACCGGTCGTCCGAGAGGTACAGCGTCACGTAGGTGGCCGCTGGCGGCCATTGGGTCGCGTTGTGCCACGTACCCGTGTCGTCCTGATATTCGACGACGCCGTCAGGCACGAGTTCCGGCCCGTCGCGCAACCAATGGTCCAACCAGGCGAGCTGCATGGCCGGGAAGTCCGGCCGGACGCCGGTGGGGTACGCGTGGCCGTGTTGGCCGAGCATGAACCGTTTGTTCTCGGTCGGAAGCAGGTCCCACAGGCCTTCAAACTGCAGGATGTGGCCTTCCCCCGTGGTCATCCCGTTGGTCACGAAGATCGGCACGTCGGACTCGGCCAGCGCCGGACGGTAGTCCCGGTCCTTCCAGTAGCGCGTCCGGTCGCCGTTCCAGACGAGCGCCCCGTTCTCGTAGAAATCCGGGCCGTAGCGTGGGCACGTGGCGTGGGAGGCGTCCGTGTCCGGGACGAACGGTTCCTCGTTGACGCCGCTGGTCCGCGCAATCGCGTACACGCCCAACGCGGTGCCGGCGGTCCACAGCGGCGACACGGCCGGCCCGATGCTCAGCGACGCGCCGTTTCGCGTGACCAGGCTGTGCACGTCGATCACGCCGCTGGACGGGACGACGGCCTTGAGGCTGGGCGGCGCTGCCTGCAACGCGAGGTATTGGCTCCAGCCAGGATAGCTGAGCCCGACCATGCCGACGCGGCCGTTGCTCCACGGCTCGGCGGCCAGGCCCTCGATGACGGCGTACGCGTCGTCCGCTTCGATGGACGCGCCGAACTGGAAACAACCTTCGCTTTCGCCCGTGCCGCGCATGTTGACCAAGGCGACGGCGAACCCGGCGTCCATCAGCGGCGCGTGCCAGAGCCCCATCGTGCGGCGGCCGCCGACGGTCTGTTCGTTGTCTTCGCTCGGCCCGTACGGCGATGCGGTGTTCCAATACGGACTGAGCTCGAGGACGGTCGCGAACGGTCCGGGTCCTTCCGGCATGTAGACGTGGCCGCGAAGCGCGGTCCCGTCGGCCGACGTCGCCTCGAACGGGCGGATCTCGGCCAGCTCCGTCATCGGCAGTTCGACGTCCAGCCACGCGGCGGCCGCCGGCGCGTCGGCGAGCGTGGGGCCGGGGTCGGTACCCTGGGTGCAGCCGCTGACCACGAGACCCAGGAATATCAGGACGACGGCCTGGGCCGTCGCCCGACGGTGGGGAGAACGCACGGCTTTGCAGCGGGCGCGACGGCTTTGAAGCTTGACCCGTCATGTTGCGGTCGCGGCCCCGTCGGATCGTCGTGAACGAGGCGTCCGGCGGGGGGTCCGTCGCGCCCGGTCATGTACGCCGGCAAGCAGATAAAGCGCCACCGGCGCTCCACGCTCCATGCAAAAGGCAACGGTCCTGATGGCCGCCGCGTTCGTGGGCTTGGCCGGCAGCGGTTGCTTCGGCGGCGGACCCGTAGACGTGTCGGGGTCGGAGGATTCCGGGAGCCTGGTCGGCCTGGGCCACCCCTACCCGGACGGAGACGAATGGCCGATCGTCGACGGCGCACCGCTGGAAGGACCCTTCGACCGTCTGCCGTTGGACCGCGCGTTCGTGACCGCCGAGGACGGCACGGACATCCACGTGTGGATCGTGCGTCCGGACCTGCCTGACGGCGTCGGAGCCCCGGTCGTGCTGTGGGCGTCTCCGTACTGGGGTACCACGCAGGAGTCGGGCGGCGACCCGGCGCTGTGGGACAATTCCTGGGAGGGCGAAGCCACCCCGGTGAACCTGCTCGTCGAACAGGGGTACGCGGTCGCGATCATGAACCTGCGCGGCAGCGGCCTCAGCGGCGGATGCTTCACGATGTTCGGGTCCGAGGACTGGGACGACACTGCGATGGTCGTCGACTGGCTGGGCGAACAGGAATGGAGCAACGGCCACGTGGGCATGATGGGACTCTCCTACCACGGGACGACTCCCTGGCAGGCGGCCGTCCGGACGCCTGCGCACCTGAAGACCATCGTCACCGCGGGCATGATCAACAACCTCTACACGTTCTTCCACAGCGACCAGGGCGCCGCGCAGGCCGTGGGCCCCGCGTTCGCAACCCTCATTTTCGGCCTGGTGGCCACTGTGCCGCCCAACGAGCCGGCGAATCGGCTTGCCGGCGATTGGGCGCCACGCCTGCCGGAGCGGGCGTGCCCGGAGACGGCCGCCGTGCTGACCGAACTGTACACCGGCGACTACGGCGACGTGCGCAACGAGGCCTTCTGGGAGGAACGCCGCATCATCCGGGACATGCCGCAAATCACGTCCAGCGTGCTGCTGACGCACGGTCTGCGGGACCTGACCGGTCACGCCGTGCAGGAGGACCCCGTCTGGGATGCCTTGGCGCCGGACACGCCCAAACGCATGATCGTCGGCCAATGGGGACACACGTTCCCCAATTTCAGCGACGCCTGGACCGAGACCCGAGAATCCTGGGACTCGGTCCATTTGGCGTGGTTCGATTTCTGGCTCAAAGGGGTCGGCGACGCGCCGCCAGGCTTGGGCAATGTCGAATACCAGGAGGACACGCTGGCGTGGCGCAACGCGACGGCGTGGCCGCCGGCCGAGTCCGTCGACCGTACCCTCTACCTGTGTGGTGGCGACACGATGTCCGCGGCGCCGTGTGCCAGCACGTCTGGATCGTTTGTGTCCACGCCGGCGATGGACAGCGCGTCGGACCGCGTCTGCGGCGGAGCCAACGCCGCCCTTGACGCGGCGGCGGACCAAGCGAGTCTGCTGTTCCTCTCCGACCCCATGCCGACCGACGTCGTTCTGGCCGGCAACCCGTGGGCGTACCTCGAACTCGAGTCGACGCAACCCGGCGGCCTCATCAGCCTCTACGCGTACGAGGTCGGGGCCGACGGGGGATGCGGCGACGACTTCCGCCGCATGACGTTCGGCGCTGCCGACCTGCGCCACCATGAAGGCAATTACGCGGGACAGGACTTCCCGGTGGCGTCGCCCACCGGCGTGCGCGTCGACATGACGAACCTGGTCGAGCGTGTCGCCGAGGGAAACCGCATCGCCGTGGTCGCCTCGTACTCCGACGCGGGACACTACGAGACGGTGCCGTTCGAACCGGTGCTCACGGTCCACGGGGACAGCCACATCGTGTGGCCCGTGCTCGAGGGGGAGATGGGCGGCGACCTGCCGGGCGTCGATTACCCGACCCGGCCGTTCGTTCCCTCGTCCTGATGTTCACGGCCGTTCCTTTCACGCCGGATCCGGTGGCTCACGCCCAAGGCCCTCGGCCCCGTTACGGACGGAACGGGCACCCAGAAAGACCAACGCGGCTACCGGGTAGGCGGGAACGTGTACTGCCGGATCTGCGTCGGGTCGTACCAGGAACCGTGACAGTCGCAGACGA
>CAZXJU010000142.1:0-5670 GCA_964641035.1 uncultured Halobacteriales archaeon
CCGGAAACTCGTCCGGGCGTACGTTGCCGTTGACGCCGACGCCGACCAGGACCCATGCCAGGCGGCCGTCGGAGTCCCACCGGCTCTCGGTGAGCACGCCGGCGACCTTCCGGTCGTCGACGACGACGTCGTTGGGCCACTTGACGCGCGCCTGGACGCCCAGCAGCCGTTCGACGGATTCGGCCATCGCGACGCCCGCGACGAGCGGGACCCAGGTGGCTCGGTCGGCGGCGACCGCCGGTCGCAAGAGAACCGTCGCGTTCAGATTCCCATCCGGGGAGAACCAGGCGCGGCCGCGCCGACCCCGGCCGGCGTGCTGCCGGTCGGCGACGACGACGTAGCCTTCTTTTTCGCCCGTTTCGGCGGCGCGCCGTGCCTCGTCCATCGTCGAAGCCGCCTCATCCAGGTGCACCAAGGCACGACCCAGGCGCTCGGTCCGCGGCTTGATCTGCTCGTACGTCGGCTCGGAGTTCATGCGCGTCACGCCCGCGGCCGCTCGACCAGTTCGACCAAGACGCCGCGGGTGCCCTTGGGATGCAGGAACGCGATCCGCGTGTCGTGGGCGCCCGGCCGCGGCGCCTGATCGATCAGTGGTACGCCTTCGCCCTTGAGCCGTTCGAGTTCCGCGTCGATGTCGTCGACCTCGAAGGCGACGTGGTGCAGGCCCTCACCGCGCTTGGCGACGAACCGTCCGACCGGCCCGTCCGGGTCGGTGGATTCCAGGAGTTCCAGGTCCACGTCGGCGCACGGGTAGAACGCGGTGCGGACCTTCTGGCTGGCGACCTCCTCGACATCGGAACGCGCCAGGCCCAGCAGGTCCTCGTAGACGCCGGCGGCGTCCGCGTGCGATCCGACGGCGATCCCCAAGTGGTCGATCTTCTTGACAGGCATCGTCGGTCGGCAACGCGGCGACGCGACTTGAAGGCGACGGCCGCGCAACCCATAAGACCAAGCGGCTTTTGGCCGGCCCGTGCCCACCAAGAAGCGCCGCCGGCGCGTGGTCGTGGCCGGCGCCGGATTTGCCGGCGTCAAGACGGCCGAATTGTTGTCCGAGGACCACGAGGTCGTCCTCGTGGCGCCGCGGCCCAGGTTCACGTTCCTGCCGCTCGTCCACGAGCTGGTGAGCGAAGAGACGGTGCCGGTCGACATCGAACGGGGCCTGGACGAGATCGCGCCGGCGACGTACGTGCACGGCACGGCGGCGGCCGTCGAGGACAAACGGCTGGTCACCGAGGACCGCCAACGCATCCGGTTCGACGCGCTCGTGGTCGCCATCGGCGCCGAACCGCACTACTTCGGCGTGCCCGGGGCGCGGGAGCATGCGCTGCCGCTGTGGAGCCTCCACCAGGCGCTGGCGGTCAACGTGCGGCTCAAACGGATGCTGTTGGCGTCGCCGGAGGCGGGCGCGTACCGGGTGACCGTCGTCGGCGCGGGCGCCACCGGACTCGAGGTCGCCACGGAGGCGGCCGCCTTTTTCGACCGGTACGACGCACCCCATCAGGTCCGCGTCCTGGAGATGCGGCCGCAGATCTTTCCCGAGAGCCGCGGCCGGTTCCGTCAGGAAGTGCGCCAGGGCCTCAAACGGATGGGGGTCGAGCTGTTGACGCAGACGGTGGTCCGTGAGGTGACACCGGAGGGTCCCCGCGTCGCGACGGGGGACGAGGAGGAGCGGGTGCTTGCCAGCGACGTGACGGTGTGGTGCGCCGGCATCCGGGGCCGCATGGTCCGGCCGCTTGGCATGCACGTGGACTGGACGCTACGAAGCGTCGACCGGGACGACGTGTGGATCGCCGGCGACTGCGCCCGGTTCCCCGAGCCGGTGCCGCAGTTGGCGCAGACGGCGGAGGCGCAGGCTGAGGTCGTGGCGCACAATGTACGGCACCCGGACGACCCGGTCGAGTACGAGCCGAAGGTGAAGGGAACGATTTTGAGCCTCGGGCCGGGCTACGCCGTGGCGGAGACGGGCACCGGAAACGTGATGGCCGGCAAGCTCCCGTGGCACCTGAAGAAGCAGTATTACAAGTGGACGCTGCGGCGGCGTTAGGGCCGATGGCGGCTGGCCAGGCCGAGGGCGATGACGACCAGAAGGACGATGGCGCCGCCGAGCGCGGGCGCGCCGCCGAAGGCGCCGCCGCCTTGGGAGAACACGATGGTGATCGGGCCGGTGGTCCCGTCGTCGGTGCCTTGGTAGGTGATCTCGTCGTCGGATACGTCGGCGCCGTCGGGCAGGCCGTCGGTAGAAGAGATCCGGTACCCGTCAGGCGCCCGGATGGTGAGCGTGACGTCGCCCATGCCGTCGCCGCCGTCTCCGTCTCCGTCGTCGCCGGCGGAGACGAACGTGTGTTCGTCGCCGGGGGTCACGGACCATTCGATGCGCATGACCATGTGGTATTGCATCGGTTCCGTGGAGTTCACGTCGCCGGTGGCGTCGAGGATGTCGAAGGCCGTCAGGTTCGACCCGGAGGCGTTCTGGCCGTCCATCGTCATCTCCCCGCCGACGGTGGCTTCCGGGTCGTTGAAGAAGGATTTCAACAGTTCCTCGAAGGCGTCGACCTCGTCTTGGGTGACCTGGCCGTCGCCGTTGCCGCTGCCGCCGAAGCCGGCGTCGGAGTCGATGGCGGCGCGGGCGTCTTGGGCGTCCTGGCCGGTGATTGTGAGTTCGACGGTCATGTCGGCGGCGGCCGGGGATTCGAAGTCCATCGTAGCCTCGCCGGTCACTTCGGCCGACGCCAGGGGCGCCAGGAGCAGGACGGCGATGACCAGGGGGATTCCGGCGGTTCGTACACGCATTGGGACGGCCTCATCACCGCGAACCTAGACGGTGGCGTATACCACTTCCGGTTCGGGCCCGAGAGTTAAAGTCCGGGTCCCGATGGGCGGAGCGCCGATGGAGTTCGACCGGGAGCACGTGGCGCGCCGGCTCAGCCAGCATTTGGGCACGAGTCTGCCCGAGGAGGACTTGACGGGCGCCGTACTGGTTCCGTTCACGGCCGACCAGACGCCGACGCTGCTGTTCACGCGGCGGGCGCCGGCGGTCGCGAATTTTCCGGGGGAGGTGTCGTTTCCGGGCGGAAAACGGGAGCCGGGCGACACGACGCTGCTGGAGACGGCGTTGCGGGAGACCGAGGAGGAGATCGGGGTACCTGCGTCGCAATTGGACGTGGTGGGACGCCTGGACGACCGGCACGTGTATGGCCGCCACCGGATCCGCAGCTACGTCGGCTTCCTGCATGCGGCGGCCCGGCCGCGGCCGGAGCCGCGGGAGGTCGAACGCATCTTCCGGGTGCCGCTCGGTCGGTTCCTGGACGCGTCGGTGTACGAGGCGCGCCGGTGGCGGGACCCGCCGGACGACGCGCCGGAGCGGGTCGTGCACTATTTCCGGTTGGACGACGAGATCATCTGGGGCGCCACGGGCCGCCTGGTGACGCAGTTGTTGGAGATCACCGCGGGGTGGCGTCCGCCGGCGGAGCCGCGGGTCGTCGATTCGTGGGACGCGTTCCGCAAGGACCTGTAGCGGTCAGTCGACGGTGATCTTGAGGCGGCCTGTCACGACGCGTTCGTCGAGGTCGGCGTCGCCGCGGGAGAGCCATTTTCGTTTGGCGTACTCGGCGCGGGCGGTGAACGTCACGTCGTAGACGCCAGGCTGGTCCAGCATGTACGGCTGGGCGACGTAGCCGATCACGGATTGGGGCAGGCCCCATTTGTCGCCGTACTGGACCTTCTTTTTCTGCTCCGCGTTGTCGTTGACGCGGCTGGTGATTTCGAACACGTATTGTTCCTTTTCCGCCGACGCTTCCTGCAGATCGTACATGAGGCGCAGTTCGAACGGTTGGCCGCGCGGGATGCGGACATCGGACGGGGCGACCGGTTCCAATACGGTGCGTCCGAGGATCTTCGCACGGGCGACCTCCACGCCGATCGGCTCTTTGGCCATGGCGCGCCGAACCAGTGTGCCCGGTATAATGGTGCCGCCACCTCAGACGGCGGTGGCGGGGCGGTATTCGCCGAACGCGTCGCGCAGCCGGTTGCAGATCTCGCCGGTGGTGGCGTAGGCTTCGACGGCGTCGAGGATCGCGGGCACGAGGTTCGCGTCGGAGTCGGCGGCGGCGCCCAGCGCGTCGAGCGCGTCGTCGACGCGGCCCGCGTCTCGGTCCTTGCGGAACCGGCGCAGCTTGTCGACCTGGCGCTTCTCCAGCTTCTCGTCCATCTGGTGGATGTCGGCGGTCTCCGGGTCCTCGTCGCGGTACTCGTTGACGCCGACGAGGACGCGGTCGCCGGTCTCGATCTCCTCCTGGTACCGGTAGGCGGATTCCTGGATCTCGCGTTGGGGCCAGCCGTCTTCGATGGCGCGCAGCATCCCGCCCAGGGCGTCGACCTTGTCGAGGATCTTGTGGGTGTCCTCCTCGAGTTCGTCGGTGAGGCGCTCGACGTACCAGGAGCCGGCGAACGGGTCGACGGTGTTGGCGACGCCGGTCTCGTGGGCGAGGATCTGTTGGGTGCGCAGGGCGATGCGGGCGGCCTTCTCGGTGGGCAGGCTCAACGCTTCGTCGTAGCTGTTGGTGTGCAGGGACTGGGTGCCGCCGACGGTGGCCGCCAGCGCCTGCAGGGCGACGCGTACGATGTTGTTCATGGGGCTGGTGGCGGTGAGGGTGGAGCCGCCGGTCTGGGTGTGGAAGCGCAGGCGCAGGGATTTCTCGTCGTCGGCGTCGAAGCGTTCCTGCATGAGGTGGGTCCAGATTCGGCGGGCGGCGCGAAATTTGGCGACCTCTTCGAAGAAGTCGTTGTGGCCGTTGAAGAAGAAGCTGAGGCGGGGTGCGAAGCCGTCGATGTCGAGGCCGCGTGTCCGGGCGGCTTCGACGTAGGCGATCGCGTTGGCGAAGGTGAACCCGAGTTCTTGCGCGGCGGTGGCGCCGGCTTCACGGATGTGGTAGCCGCTGATGGAGATCGGGTTCCATTTCGGCACGTGGTCGGCGGCGTAGGAGAAGGTGTCGGCGACCAGGCGCATCGACGGGCCGGGCGGGAATATGTAGGTGCCGCGGGCGATGTACTCTTTGAGGATGTCGTTCTGGATGGTGCCGCGCAGCGTCGTCGGGTCGACGCCCTGCTTCTTCGCCACGGCCATGTACATGGCCCAGAGGACGGCGGCGGGCGCATTGATCGTCATCGACGTCGAGATCTCGTCGAGGGGGATCCCGTCGAACAGGGTCTGCATGTCGGCCAGGCTGTCGATGGCGACGCCGGTGCGGCCGACCTCTCCTTTCGCCATGTCGGCGTCGCTGTCGTAGCCGATCTGGGTGGGCAGGTCGAAGGCGACGCTGAGGCCGGTGGTGCCGTGTTCGAGGAGGTACTTGTAGCGCTGGTTGGTCTCTTCGGCGGTGCCGAACCCGGCGTATTGGCGCATGGTCCACAGGCGGCCGCGGTACATGGTCGGGTGGGCGCCGCGGGTGAAGGGGGGCTGGCCGGGGAAGCCGACCTGGTCCAGGTCGTGGCCTTCGGGTAGGTCGTCGGGGCCGTAGAGGCGGCGGATCGGCCGGTCGGACTGGTTGCGGAACTCGTCCCGGCGTTCGCCGCCTTTTTCCAGGAAGGGTTTGAGGTGCTTCTCTTCCCACTCCTTGCGGCTGCGGCGCATGCGGTCGCGGACGTCGCCTTTGGGCACGGGGGCGCGTACGG
>CAZXJU010000143.1:0-5654 GCA_964641035.1 uncultured Halobacteriales archaeon
GCCTGCTGCGCCCCGTAGGGCCTGGACTCGTGTCTCAGAGTCCATCTCCGGGCGATGTCTCCCAACACCCGTACCCGTCGTAGGCTAGTGGGGCCGTTACCCTCACTACTACCTGATAGGCCGCAGACCGATCCTAAGGCGTCGGAACTTTCCGCCACCAAGCCTTCCAGCATAGGTGACGTATGGGGTATTGTTCTCAGTTTCCCGAGGTTATCCCCCACCTTAGGGCACGTTGTCCGCGTGTTACTGAGCCGTGTGCCGAGGGCCGAACCCTCTCGACTCGCATGGCTTAAGCGAATCCCAATAGCGGTGCTCTCCGGCAGGATCAACCGGAGTCGTAGGCCGAACCGCACGATGCGGCCCGGCCGACGGTCGCAATCGACTTCGATCTGCGGAACGGCAGATTCGGTCGGTTGCACCACGTCGGATTTGCGTCAATCGTCAGACCGTATGAGGTCACGCACCTCGGACGCGCAAGGCGCCCGGGTCCGGGTTTCACACGACTCCACCAGTGTCGACGCGGCATGATCGCCTCGTTCATCGGCCCGCCTTGCGGCGGTCTCCGAGGCCAACGCGGCCGCGTCGTGCTTCTGCGGCGCGCCCGATTGGGCTGTCGCCGCCGAAGGGACCCCTTGTTACCCTGTGAAGGTTATCAAGGTTTCCCCCGGCGGATGGGTGTCGAGCGGCGCCCGATCGTTCGGGCTGACCGCGAGACGGGTCCCGCGGACAGCTTCCGCGGACGCGCAGGGCCCGTCGTAAACAGGCCCCCTATATCAATGTGGCGGGGCTCGCCGTGTCGGCGCGTGGCACGAACGCGGCGGACCCGCCGGTTCACGTTCGTTCGACAACGCGTTAAAACCTGCGGTACCGTCGCATGGGTCGGAGGGACCACCGAATGAAGAACAAGACCCGGCAGGCGATCCTGTGGGGCCTGACCGGCGCGTTCGCCGCCGCCGCGATCGCCACCATCATCGCGTACGTCGTGACGGGTTCGTCGCAGACCACGGCGTTCCAATGGACGGCCAACGTAGCCATCGTGACGGGCATCGCCGACGCCGTCGCGTGGCAGCGGCATCGGCAGGAGAACGGGGACGCCTCGGACCCCGCGACGCGGGGACCGGCGGCAGCGGACGCCCACCAAGGACCACCGATGAGCCGGCGGATGCACCGGCCAGAGCGCGCCTCCAGCGGCGCCCCCGACGAAGCCGCCGCGGCCGCGACGCCTGCGAACACGCACGCCGAGACCGACCAAGTGGCCGAGACGCACGAGGCCCGCGTCGAATCGTTCGAAGAAGAGCTGCGTCACGTGCGGGCGGAGCGGGACCGATTGGCGTCGTTGGAAGACGAGCTTGCCGATGCGCGGCGGGCCGCCGAGGCGTCGGAAGCCCGCGTGGAATCCTTGCAAGGCCATCTGGATTCGGTTCGGAGCGAGCGGGACCGGCTGGCACCACTGGTCCAGCGGCTCGAACGCGTAGAACAGGAACGGGACGAACTGGCCGCGCACGCACGAATCCTCGAATCACAGATTACCGAGTGGCAGACCGATCGCGACCGCCTCGTCGCCCTCGCCGAGACCCGCGACCAGGCGCGCCAAGAAACCGCCGAGGCGGACCGTCGCGCCGAAGGCGCCGAAAAGCAGCTTGAGGCTGCACGCGGCGAGAACGATGCCTTGGCTCGACGTCTGGCGGCCGCGCACGCGGAGATCGCACGGTTGACCGACGAGCTCGACATGCGGAAGCGGCCAATGCGGCTGGCGGACCTATTTGGAGGTCCGCCGGCGGAGGACGTGATGACGATCGAGGACCTCCGTACGGCCTGAGGCGCCCGGCCGTTCGTGCCTGCCTGCGTCCGCACCCTTTAAGACGACGGCGGGTTTGCGGCGGCCCGAGGACTCACGCGTGTTGGACCCAAGCGTCGCGCACGAGACGGTCGCCGAGTACGACCGCGACCGGCTCCGGCTGGGCGTCACGGGGTCCCATAGCGCGTTCGACGTGCTCGACGGCGCCGCCGACGAGGACCTGCCGGCCGTCGTGTTCTGCGAGAAGGGACGCGAGACGCCGTACACGAAGTATTTCCAGCGGGACGCGGAGGACGACGAGGTCCGCGGCTGCGTCACCGACGCGCAGGTGCTCGGGAGTTTCGGCGAGCAGCTCAAGCTGGATTGGCAGGAGTGGATGCGTGACAACCACGTCCTCTACGTCCCGAACCGCAGCTTCACTTCCTATTGCGACCTGGCGAAAATCGAGGACAACTTCAAGGTGCCCATCCTCGGGTCGCGCAACCTCCTGCGGATCGAGGAGCGGGAGGAGAAGGGCAACTACTACCGGCTGCTCGAGAAGGCCGGGTTGCCCTCGCCGGAGGCGTTCGAATCGCCCGAGGACATCGACGCGTTGGCGATCGTGAAGCTGCATCACGCGGAGAAGAAGCTGGAACGCGGATTCTTCACGTGCTCGTCGTACAAGGAGTACAAGCAGAAGAGCCAGAAGCTGCTCAAGCAGGGCGTCATCACGAAGAAGGCGCTCGGGCAGGCGCGCGTCGAACGGTACATCATCGGCCCGGTCTTCAACTGCAATTACTTCTATTCCCCCTTGACGAAGAAGGGGGCGAAGCTCGAGCTCTTGGGCGTCGACTGGCGGTTCGAGTCGAGCCTCGACGGGCACGTACGGATCCCCGCGGCCCAACAGATGACACTGGGCGGCGAACAAGAGATCCCCGAGATGACCGTCGTCGGACACAACACCGCCACGATCCGCGAGAGCCTACTCTCGAAAGTGTTCGAGATGGGCGAAAAGTTCGTCAAGGCGACCCAACGCCATTACGCGCCCGGAATCATCGGCCCGTTCTGCCTGCAGACCGTCGTGGACAAGGACATGAACTTCTCGATCTACGATGTGGCGCCCCGGATCGGCGGCGGCACCAACGTCCACGTCAGCGTCGGCCACCCGTACGGCAACATGTTGTGGCGCCGGCCGATGTCGACCGGCCGCCGCGTGGCGTTGGAAGTCCGGCGTGCGCTTGCCCGGGACGCGTTGCCCGAGATCCTCACCTAGTCGCGACGGTCACCGAGAGAACAGTTCGACCGGCGACTCGGCCTCGTCCGGATGCGGCGCCCGATTCGTGTGGAATTCCGACGTGGCTTGCGGTTCGTCCTCTGCCTCGTCCGGCCACGGGCCCGCCACCAGCAGGCCTCCATCATCGCCGAGCACTTCAGACAAAATCGCGTCGAGCGGGTTCTTGGGCATCACGAGGGCACCATCCGGGACATATTGGATGGACGGCGCACCTATTTGTGCCCTGGCACCAGCGGTTCGTCACCCGCCGAGACCCGACCCCCCGAATCACGACGTTTATCGAACAAATTGGGAAAAAGTGAACATATCAAGGTTCGGCGCGTTGGGGGCCCGCCGGCGTCGCGACCCATTCGACCGGCACATCGTGGTCGGCGACGGGCACAGCATCCACCAACGTCTGGCGATACGCCAATCCCACCGTCGCCCCGGCCACTCCGCCGGCCAGGAACGCATCGTAGTACCCCATGCCGTACCCGAGCCGGTGGCCCGCACGGTCGAACGCGATGCCCGGCACGACGACCAGATCCCACACCGCGTCCTCCGGCCCGGGGCGCCCCGCCGGCTCCGGGACGCCGAACGCGCCCGACGAGAACGCGGTGGCCCGATCCACGGCGACGGCCCGGATCCGTCCATCAATCACGCGCGGCGCGCCCACGCGCATGCCCGCGTCCCATGCCGCCTCAAACAGGGGCGCCGTGTCCACTTCGCTGCCGATCGACCGGTACAGGAGGACCGAGCCCGCCTCCCGCCACATGGGCCATGCCGTCAACCGCTGGACCACCTGGCGCGCCTGTTCTGCCCGCTCGGAAGGCGCAATCGCGTCCCGGATCGAGCGCAAGCGGTCCCGCACCGCCGATTTCGAAGAAGCCACGCGAATTCGGCCTGCCAAGGGAAACGGCTTTCAAGAGACCTCCGCTTGGCCGCGGCCTCTAGGGGAAGAACGCACGTGGCCGAAATCGACATCCGAGAGATTCTGGACGCCTACGACCCGGACGACATCACAATCGCGACCGCCTGCTCCCACTCCTCGATGCAGATCTTCCACGGGGCCCGCCAGGAAGGGTTCCGCACGCTGGGAATCTGCGTCGGTCCGCCGCCCAAACACTACGACGCGTACCCGTTGGCCCGGCCGGACGAGTTCATGGAGCTCGAATCCTACGACGACCTGCTCGGACGCGCCGACGAGCTGCGCGACCGGAACGCCGTCGTGGTGCCGCACGGCAGCCTCATCGAATACATGGGCGCCGGAAAATTCGAGCAACTGGACGCCGCCACGTTCGGCAACCGGCGCGTGCTCCAATGGGAGAGCGACCGGTCGCTGGAACGGCAATGGCTCTCGGGTGCCGGCGTGTCGATGCCGGAAGAGATCACCGACCCGAAGGACATCATCAAACCAGTCATCGTGAAATACCACGGCGCCCGGGGCGGGAAGGGCTTCTTCATCGCCAAGACGTACCACGAGTTCGTACGGCGCATCGACAAGACGCAGTCGTACACCATCCAGGAGTTCGTCCTCGGCACCCGCTACTACCTGCACTACTTCTACAGCCCGATCGCCAAGGGCGGGTACCGGATGTCCAAGGGCAACCTCCAGATGCTTTCGGTCGACCGGCGGGACGAGACGAACATCGACGAGGCGAACCGGTTGGGCAGCATCGCCGAGCTGGAGGCCGTCGGGATCCAACCGACGTTCGTCGTG
This sequence comes from uncultured Halobacteriales archaeon, assembly GCA_964641035.1. GTDB lineage: Archaea > Thermoplasmatota > E2 > JACPAO01 > JACPAO01 > CAZXJU01. The sequence continues at coordinate 4,771 of CAZXJU010000143.1, forward strand.
ACCGGCAACATCCCGATCGTCCTGCGCGAGTCCCTGCTGCCGGAGGTGTTCCGGATGGGGGAACGCGTCGTCGAGAAGAGCCTTGAGCTGTTCGGCGGCATGATCGGCCCGTTCTGCTTGGAGACCGTCGTGACCGACCAGCTCGAATTCAAGGTGTTCGAGATCAGCGCCCGGATCGTCGCCGGCACGAACCCGTACGTCACCGGATCGCCGTACGCCGACTTCGTCGAACCGCACCTGTCCACCGGACGGCGGATCGCCCAGGAGATCAAGCATGCGGCCGAGGACGACGCGCTCGACCAGGTCCTGAGCTGAGGCCGACGCATGCTCACGATCGTCCTGGCCGAAGCGGAACTCGAACTCGTGCCGCGGAAGATCGTAGGGCACAAGCAGGTGATGGCGGCCGCGCGCGTGGCCGGCCGAAAACCCGACCGGATGCTGCTGGACGCCAGCTCCCACCACGCGGCCCTGCGGATGCTGCCGGACGGCGCCCGGCGCGGCCGACCGGACATCGTCCACATCAGTCTGCTGGCGGCCCTTGAGAGCCGGGCGAACAAGAACGGCCACATGCGGCTGGCCGTCCACACCCGCAACGACGAATGGATCGACGTGCGGCCGGAGACCCGACTGATTCGCAACTACCCGCGGTTCTGCGGGCTGATGGAGAAGCTCTTCGAGACCGGTGCCGTGCCGGAGGACCCGGTCCTGTTGCGGTTGGACAAGGACGTCACGCTGGCCGACGGACTGGGCCGCCTGGCCCCCGACCGCCTCCTTTGGTGCGACGAAGCCGCCCCCGCCCGGGACCCGGCCTCCCTGTTCGGCCCGGCCGACGGGGAACGGAGCGTCGTCGCCGTCGTCGGGGCCTTCCCCAGCGGCACGTTCCA
>CAZXJU010000144.1:0-5612 GCA_964641035.1 uncultured Halobacteriales archaeon
CTGGATCGTCGAGTACTTGATCTGCGCGTCGTCCAGGGCGACGAGTTCGACGACGGCCGCGTGCAGTTGGTTCTCGTCGCGCATGGGTGCCGTGCATCCTTCGAGGTAGCTGACGTAGCTGCCTTCCTCGGCGACGATGAGCGTCCGTTCGAACTGGCCGGTGCCGGCCGAGTTGATGCGGAAGTAGGTGGAGAGTTCGACGGGGCACCGGACGCCTTTGGGGATGTAGACGAAGCTGCCGTCGCTGAAGACGGCGGAGTTCAAGGCCGCGTAGAAGTTGTCGGTGTGCGGCACGACGGTGCCCAGGTACTTCTTGATGATCTCGGGGTGGCTTTTGACGGCCTCGCTGAAGCTGCCGAAGATGATCCCCTTCTCCTCCAGCTTCTTCTTCATCGTGGTCGCCACGGAGACGCTGTCGAGCACGGCGTCGACGGCGACGCCGGCCAGCGCCTTCTGCTCGTCGAGGGGGATCCCGAGCTTGTCGTAGATCTCCTTGATCTCGGGGTCGACCTCGTCCATGCTCTTGGGCCGGTCCTCCTTGGACTTGGGTGCCGAGTAGTAGCTGATGTTCTGGTAGTCGATGGCGGGGAACTTGACGTTGGCCCAGTTCGGCTCCTTCATCGTCTTCCAGTGGCGGAACGCCTTCAGGCGCCACTCGGTGAGCCATTCCGGCTCGTCCTTCTTGGCGCTGATCGCGCGGACGACGTCCTCGTTGAGGCCCTTGGGCAGCGTGTCCGTCTCCAGGGGGCTGTAGAAGCCGTACTTGTACTCCTGGTCGGTCATCTGCCGGATCTCTTCTGTCGTGGCCATGGTGATGGGGGGGCTCCTTGCGTGGGCGTCGGGGGGCGGCTGCCGGCTCCGCGACCCACGGGTTGTATATAAACCAAGGGGGGGCGTCGCCGCCGCGTCCGTGAGGCCTCTGGGCCTCTCCCGGCGCCTTCAAGAGCGAGTTAGGACCCCCTTCTACAAATAGCTGACCCCCGAATTTAGGGTGCCCTAAAAACGGGGTCTCGCCGAGGTCACCAAACCTTTACGGACCGCATCCGTGATGGCCGACGCGGAACCACCATGTTGGCCGAAAAATACAAACTCCAGATCGGCGACCCCGCACCACGCTTCGAGGACCTCAAGGGCATCGACGGCGACGCGTACAGCCTCGGCGACTTTTCCGACGCCAAGGCGCTGCTGGTCGTCTTCAGCTGCAACCACTGCCCGTACGTCCAGGCGTACGAGAGCCGCATGCAGCAGGTGTACGAGGACTACAAGGACAAGGGCATGGCGATGGTCGCGATCAACTCGAACGACGCGACCCAGTACCCCGAGGATTCCTTCGACGAGATGAAGAAACGCGCCGAGACGCAGGGGCTCACGTTCCCGTACGTGCGCGACAAGACGCAGAAGGTCGCCGAGGCGTACGGCGCGCAGTGCACGCCCCACGTGATGATCTTCGACCAAGACCACAAGCTGGCCTACCAGGGCCGGTACGACGACGAGAAGGACGACCCGGAAGCCGGCAACGCAGTGGACGTGCGCAACGCGCTCGATGCGATCCTTGCCGGAAAGGAGCCGGAGGAACCCATCACGCGCGCCTTCGGCTGCTCCGTCAAGTGGGCCGAGGAGCACTTCACGAAGCTCGAGACGTAAGCCGGCGTCATCCGCCGAAACCTCCATAACCGAGCCGGAGGCATCCCGAGTCGCCCACGGTGATGACGAACGCCAGCTGATCTAGCAAGGATGATGAGTAGATGGGCGAGCTGAGTGGGCATCTCTTCCTCGTCACCCTCCTCATGGTGACGGGGTCGTTGGCGGGATGCGCCGGCAACGAGCCGGCGCCTGAGACGCCGCCGCCTCCGGTCACGACCCTGACCTTCGGCGGCAGCCGCTGCGCCGCCGCCGTCGTGGCCGCCGACGCGGACGCCGACGCCGTCGACGCACTGCTTCCCGACGGTTTCTCCGCCAGCCGCGACGCCGTGACGGGCGCGGCCACCGTCGAGGCGACGCTCCTCGAATGCCTCGACGGCCGCATCGGAACGTCCAGCCTGGGCGTCGACCAGCCGATGAACTTCTGGTACGTCGAGGCGCCGGTCGACGCGCCCGGCTGGGCCGCCGACGGCGCCGACCAGGTGTGGTTCGTCCTCGCGTTCCACACCGACGACCCGCGCATCACGGACGGACTCGGCGCGATGAACCTGACGATCTCCCCCGGCGTCGCCCAGATCCTGAACACCGGAGGAGACGCCGTGGCCGCCGACGGGTCGATGCGCTTCGCGATGCTGCTCAACCAGCCGGCGCCGGGGTCCACCGACCGGCGGCACATCCTCCCGCAGACCAACGGCACGCTGGCCGCGTGGAACGTGCGGGCCACGCCCGGCGCCGCGGCCGGCGGACTCTACGACGTGACCGCCGACGCCGGTACCCTCTGGGACGACCTGGTCGGTGCCCGCGCGCTCGGCACCGGGTACCATATCCCGGCCGTGGACGCCCAACTCTACGAGTTCGGTCCCGGCACCGTCTACTGGATCGGCCCGCCCGACGGAACCGCTTAAATAACTCTCTCGATTTGGGCCCCAATCCCGCGCGAGCGTGGTGTAGACTGGTATCACATAGCCTTGCCAAGGCTATTACCTGGGTTCAAATCCCGGCGCTCGCACTTACGAATCCAGCCGCTGGCCGCCCCAAGCCGGCTTGCTTAAGAACCACCGGTTCCGATGCCTCCCCATGCGTTGGCTGGCGTTCGCCGCCTGGCTGGCCGTCGTCACTTTCGTCGTGGTTCCCAGCGTCTCCGCGCACGGCGACGTCCGCGGCTTGGACGAGACGGTCCCCCTCAGCACCGGGGAGTCCTACGATGTCCTCCGTGCCGTCCACTACCACCGCCTGGTGGGCAGTGTCGAAGCCACCGGCGTGTCGATGCCGCTCGTCGTCAAGGTGACCGGCCCCGACGGCGCGGCCCGGACCGTCGCCGGCCCGGACGATTCGCTGCGCGTCAACCACCTGATCGCCTGCTGCAAGGGCGAGGTCTGGACGGACCACACGATCACGGTCCAGAACCAAGGGTCCCAGGAGGCGTTCGTGCGGATCGACCTGAGCCTCTTGCACGACGATTTCGCCGTGGTCGCCGAGGACGCGGAACCGGGCGCCCAATGGCAGACGCTGCTGTCCGCCGTCGTCCTGGCGGCGGTCCCCGCCTGGTCCGCACGCCGACCCGCGACCCCCGACCGGGAGGCGGCGGCCCGCTGGTTCCGCATCGGCGCCTGGAGCCTCGCCAGCGCATGGGCCGTCGTCGTCCTCATGTCCCTGGTGGGGATGGTGCGGTTCGGCGGCGGACTCCTGCAAGGGTCGCTGACCGCGCTGCAGCCGGTGCCGGTCACGGGGGGCTTCGTCAATTCCCATCTTCTCGTCGCCGTCCCCTTGGCGGCGGCATGGGTCGTGGCGCTTGCCGGGTGGGCCGTGGCGTCCCGCCGGTCCGTGGCCGTCGGTGCGCGCCCGGCACGTTGGCTGGCGTACGCGGCGGCCGCGGGCCCGGTCGTCTTCGGTCTCCTCTTCGCCGTCGAGTACGGCAACCCGCTGCTGGCCGCCTTCTTGGGTCTGCTGCCGGCCGCGGCGATCCTGGCCGCCGAGCACCTACCGCGCGCCGCGATCCCGAAACCGTTGCCTCCGTCGTGACCGGGCGCGCTCCCGGTCACCCGAAGACGAGGTCGGCGGCCACGACGGCCAACGCGACGTCGACCAGCGCGTGCGAGACGTAACCGGGCCATAGCGAATCGTACTTCCAGTACATCCACGACCAGAGCAGACCGACGACGAAGACGCCCGTCGTAGCGGCTACGACGGATACGCTGTCGAAATAGGCGGCAAGGACGACGATGTGGTGGGCCGTGAACAGTAGGGCGCACGCGGGCAACGCGGCGGCGGCCGGCATGAGCCGGTAGAGGCGCGTCTGGACGAACCATCGCCAGACGAACTCTTCGAGCGCCGGGTTCACGAGGATCCAGTAGGCGGCCAGCAACGCGAACACCAACGGGTCGTCGAATCCGGACTCCCCGGCCACGGCTTGAAGGCGTTGCCGGTCCAGAAGACGTCCGCCGAACGTGAAATACGCGCCGGCCAGCCCGCCCCCGAGGGTGAGGCCGGTGGCGGCGCCGACCCACCAGCCTTCGCGGCCGGGACGGTCGAGGAACCGGATCGCTCCCGGTTCCCGTCGAAGGAGCCAGACGAGGGGGACGGCCAACAACGTGGCCTTGCTCAGGGCGTACACCACCTGGCCGACGGGGCCCGGCACCGCGAACAACCCGGCCCACGGGCCGGCCACGGCGGCCACGACGATGAGTGCCACGAGGCCTCCGGCCTGGGCGCGGGAGACCGGCGCGGGCGAGGTCACCCGTTCAGTCTCCGAACACGCGCAACCGGTCGCGCTGACGCGCCGGCTGGGTCTCTTGGCTATCGTCCGGCGTCGCCTGCGTCCCGGTGGGCGACCACGTCCAGGGGCCGTACGGCAGGGCGATGGCAGCGGCCACTGCGCCGGCCATGACCGAGAGGGTCGTCTTGTACGCCGTCTCGGCGAACGCGGCGTTCTCCTTCGGATCGGTCGGCGCGACCTGCCACATCAAGAGCGCGAAGATCACGGGCATCGCGAGGAACACGCCGACGCAGACCAGGTATGGAATCGCCATGCGCGACGCCGTCTCGTCGATGGGTTTCCAGATCCTCCACCACACCGTGCCGAGGACCGCCAGGACCATCGCGTACGTGACGATGGTGGCCAACCAATCGCCGGTGGTGTTCACGCCGGTGAACCCGAGCTGCAGGCCGCTCAATTCCAGGCTCAGGCCGCGGCCTTCGCCGGGTGCGCTCAACCGGAGCCGGTTCAGGATGACTAGTAGCGCCACCACGCCCACAACGATGCTCAACCGGGTCACGGTCTGCCTCGAGGGTTTGCGGTTCCGTACGCCGTCCCGGACGCCTTGCCCGAGGTCGCTAAAGAACCGGCGGGTCCGGGGAAAGCGCAGCGCGCCCTGCGTCCAGAAGATGGCGGCCAGTAGGAAGAGCGCGACGATGAGAAGCCACGATTGACCCGCCAGCACCGCGGTGAGCAGGGCGGCCAGCAGAAAGGCGTCCATCGCCAGGATGTGCGGCCCACGATCGTCTCGGGCCATCGGCCCATGAAGCGAGGTTCCAGGCCTTGAATGTGCGCAATGGCGCCTTCACGCAGACCCGCCGGGGGCCCGCTCTTCATAAGGCAGCGTGCCATTGGCGCGGCCGAGGTTTCCGCTTGACTCCCGAGGCTCCCCCCGAGGCGCTCCGCCTTCCGACGACCGTTCGCCCCAGCCGGTTCGACATCCATCTGACCGCCCACCCGTCGGAGCCGGTCTTCGAAGGCGAGGTCGGAATCGATGTAACGCTCGACGTGCCGACGAACCAGATCACGCTCCACGCCAAGGAGCTTGAGGTCGCCGAGGCGGCCGTCGAAAGGGACGGCGACCGGACCGAGGCACACATCGAGACGAATGAGGAGAACGAAACGATCACCCTCGTCCTGCCGAAGCCGGTGCCGGCCGGCCCGGCCCGCGTGGGGCTCCGGTACCGCGGCACCATCGGCCAGTCGATGGTCGGCC
>CAZXJU010000145.1:0-5572 GCA_964641035.1 uncultured Halobacteriales archaeon
ACTTGCCCAGGTCGGCCGTCAAATGGGCGCTGCTGAAGCGGATGCCTTTGCGCCAGCCGTCGATCCGTACCTCCATGCGCGTTCGACGACCGTTCATCCCTTGCGCGGCTGAAAAGGTTATTGGAGAACCGACGGCTGGGACGGTCGTGGACCCTGCCAGACTCCTGGTCGACCGGCTCGTCGACGCGTACGGCGAGGCCGGCGACGCGTGGTGGCCCGTCGACGGCGCGTACCACGCCGCGCACGGCACCGATCCCCGGTTCGAGGTCGTCCTCGGGGCTTTGCTCACCCAGAACACGGCGTGGCGCAACGTCGAGGCGGCGATCTCCCGGCTCAAGGATGCGGGCGTCATGTCGCCGGCGGCGGTCCTGGCCACCGGAGTCGGTCGGTTGCGCGCGTGCATCCGGCCGGCGGGCACGTACCGGCAGAAGGCGGAGTACGTGCGCGGCCTGTGCCGGCGCGTCGTCGACGACTTCGGCGGCCGTCTCGACCTCGTCTTCGACGGGCCGACGGACGTGGTCCGCCGACGGCTCTTGGACGTCGCCGGCGTCGGGCCGGAGACGGCCGACGCGATCCTCGTCTACGCCGCGGGCCGCTGCCGCTTCGTCGTCGACGCATACACGCGCCGGGTCGCCGGTCGCTTCGGCCTGGTACAGGACGACGACTCGTACGACGCGGTCCAGCGACGGTTCGAAGGGGCGCTGCCGGACGACCCGGCGTACCTAGGGCAGGCGCACGCCGCGTTCGTCGAACACGCGAAGGCGCGGTGCACGAAGCGGGCGCCCCGGTGCGACGGGTGCCCGGTCGAGAGCGGATGCCGGAAGCGGGGCGTGTCGCGCTCCGCGCAGTCTTAATCTACGGCGCCCGGGATGGGCAGCCGCCGTGCACCCGATCCGAGACAGCATCCACAGGAACATCGACGTGGACGAGTGGGCGCTCGACCTGTTGGACACCCCAGAGATGCAGCGGTTGCGCGGCATCCGCCAGCTGGGCACCAGCCACCTCGTCTACCCCGGCGCCAACCACACCCGGTTCGAACACGCGCTCGGGGCGTACAAGCTGGCGCAGGACGCCACACGCACCTTGGGCCTGGACGCCGACGAGGCGCGCGTGGTGCAGGCGGCCGCGCTCCTGCACGACCTCGGGCACGGCCCCATGAGCCACCTGTTCGAGGAGGTGCTCAAGGAACGCAACCGCCGGCACGAGGAGTTCACGGTCGACCTCGTGCAGTGGTCGACGATCTCCGACCGGTTGGCGCGCCACGACATCCCCGCCAAGGAGGTGGCGCAGCATGTGCTCGGCAAGGGACGCCACGGACGGATCGTCTCCGGCGACATCGACGTCGACCGGATGGACTACCTCTTGCGCGACGCGCACTACACGGGCCTCCGTACCGCCGTCGATCCGGAACGCCTCTTGAGCCAGATGGAGATGGTCGACGGCCACTACGTCGTCCACGCCTCCGGCCTCACCGCCGTCGAAGGCCTCCTGCTGACGCGGTTCCTCATGTACCCCAGCGTCTACTTCCACCACACCTCCCGGGCCGCCGAGGACATGATCGTCGCCGGCATCGAAGACGTCCTGGCCGAGGGCGGCGAACTGGAATCGCTTCGCACCCTCGACGACCGGGAGCTGTTGAACGCGTTGGAGACCGGCACCGAGTACAGCCGCGACATGGCACGCCGGTTCCTGGACCGTCGCCTCTACAAGCGCGCCTACGAAGGAGACCACGCCGCGGCCCAACAAGGAAACGACGTGATGCGTGCCGGCGAGGAGCCCCGGGTGCGCACCCGGCTCCGCGACGAGATTGCCGAAGCCGCCGACGTCGAACCACGCCACGTCCTCTTCGACGTGCCGCGCCCTCCCTTGTTGCGGGAGGTGGCCGCCCGCGTCGTCCGCAAGGACGGCCGGCTTCTCCCCGTCACCGAGGTGAGCACCGTCGTGCGCACGTTGATGGCCGCGCAGATGGACCATTGGCGGTTCTGGGTGTTCACGCCCAACGACCATGCGGCGAAGGTGCGCGAGGCCGCCCACCGCGTGCTCGGCGTCCCGAAAAGCCTTAAGCCGGACCCCGTCATGGAGCGGCCGGGATGACCGCCGAGGACGAGGATGTTCCGGTCTTCGACCGGGTCCCGGAGGCCGTCCCGGCGTTCGACTTCGACCAGGTCAAGGAGATCGTCGAGGAGTTTTTCCGCGTCTACGACACGGAACGTGACGTCCGCGGGCACCCGCAGACCGAGGTCGCCGCGTTCTACGTCATGGCCGACGCGGGCACGTTCGACCGGCGGTTCGAAGCGGTCCGCGACAAGATCCGCGGGCTCGACGACGACCTGTTGGTCGTGCTGCAGCACCGGCTGGGCGAAGACGTCATCATGGTCGTCCGCCGGCCACCGATCCGTCAGAGCACCGGCCGGCTGAACCTGTTTCTGCTGATCGCCACGATCATCACGACGACGATGGCCGGCGCCTTCTTTTGGGTCGGCTACAAGAAGATCGAAGGGCTTCTGATGATCGGCGGGTTCGATGCGTCGTTCCTCGCGTGGGAACCGCTCCTTTGGGGCTTCGTCACCTTCGGGTTCCCTCTCATGGCAATCCTGGGGATCCATGAACTGGGCCACTGGTTCGTCGCCCGGCGGCACAAGGTGCGCACCAGCCTCCCGTACTTCATCCCGGTGCCGCCGCCGGTCCCGTTCGGCACGTTCGGCGCTTTCATCAGCATGAAGGAACCGATCCCGGACCGGAAGGCGCTTTTCGATATCGGCGCCGCCGGCCCGGTCGCCGGGTTCGTCGTCACCCTGCCTGTGCTCATCCTCGGTCTGGTGTTGACGGGCGTCGTCGCGGAGGAACTGCCGGCGCAGCCGGAGATCCACAGCAACCTCGTCGGCCCGGACGGCACCACGTGGGGCTGGACCGCCAACGAGACCGTCTGGGAGTCCGGGTTCGAGGAACGAGACGACACGAACGTCTGGGTCGAGACGATCCGCGTCGAAAACACGACCGACGGGTTCGCCGCCGGCATGTGGCGTGCGACGTTCGACCCTGTATACCTCGAGGAGAACGCCACCGTCCGCTACCACATCCTCGTCCACGTGCTCGACGCGCCGGACGGGTTCGAAAACCGGACGATGCAAGGCGAGTTCAACGCGACGGTCGGGGCCCTCGACGAGGTGAGCGCCGTGTCGTTCTCCGTACCGGCCGACGCGGCCTTCGTCGAATACCGGTTCGAATGGACGCCGCCCGCCTCCGGCCTCCTGCGATTGGGAGACAGCCTCGCCTTCCTCGCCATCAACTGGGTCGTCGAGACGATCCTCGACACACCCGACGACGTCTTCATCCATCCGACGGCCATGGCCGGCTGGGTCGGCCTGCTCGTGACCGGTTTCAACCTATTGCCCGCCGGCCAGCTCGATGGTGGACACGTCGCGCGCGCTGTGCTGGGCGACCGGATGCATTACGCCAGCTACGCGAGCGTCGCCCTCATGTTCCTCCTGGCGTTCGCGTTCGCCGGATGGATCATCCTCGCCGTCCTCGTCCTCCTGCTGGGCGTGCGGCACCCGCCGCCCCTCAACGACCGGACCCAACTGGATGACCGGAGGAAGGTGTGGGCCGCCCTCGTCGCGATCCTGCTGGTCGTGACGTTCGTCCCCATCCCATTGGCGCCGATCCCATGAGGTAGCTCTTTTGGCCCGCTTCGACCTGATCGCGCGGTTCTACGACCGGCTCAACGCGTACGGCGAGGCGGACGCATTGGCCGATCATCTGGGGTTGCAACCCTCTCACCGGGTTCTGGATGTCGGCGGTGGCACCGGACAGGTCGGCCGGGCGCTGGCCGGCCGGTTCGGACACTGGGTCGTGGTGGAGCCGTCGGCCGGTATGCGTCATGAGGCACGGAAACACGACCTCGTCGCCGTCGTCGCGGGGGTGGGAGAGCACCTGCCGGTCGGCACGGCGACCGTCGACCGTGCCGTCATGGTCGACGCGTTACACCACGTCGAGGACCAAGATGCCGTGCTCGGTGAGCTGCACCGCGTCCTCAAAGCGGACGGCGTGGCGGTCGTCGAGGAGTTCCGGATGGACCGCTGGCGGGTGAAGCTCACATGCGGCCTCGTCGAACGGCTCGGTTTTTTCGGCAGCAGGCTCGAGACGCCTGACGGCTGGCGGAAACGTGCGGAGGCCGTGGGTTTCGACGTGGAGGTTGTCCCCCTTAATTGGCGGGACGTGCATCTGGTCCTGCGCAAGCGGCGGAACCTTTAGAACCCGTCCTCGTCTGGCCGCCGCCATGGAACCCGGCGACGTGATCGAATTCGACTACGAACTCTACGTAGAGGGCCACGATGGCCTGCACGACACGACGCTCGAAACGTCGGCCAAGGAGGCCGGCATCCACGAGGAGAACGCGTACTACGCGCCGATGCGGTACATCGTCGGCTCCGGCCGCCTCATCGCTGGGCTCGAGGAGGCGCTGGAGGACGCCGAGGTCGGCAAGACGATCGAGGTCGAGATCCCGCCGGAGAAGGGGTACGGGCAACGGGACCCCAACCGGTTCGAGACGGTTTCCCTCAAGGAGTTCAAGAAGAACAAGGTGGAGCCGGAGGCCGGAATGGTCGTAAACTGGCGCAACCAGCGCGGCGTCGTCTCGACCGTGGGCGGCGGCCGCGTCCGGATCGATTTCAACGCGCCGCTTGCCGGCAAGACGCTGACCTACAAGGTGACGGTCCGGAAGGTGTATGACGACCCGGCCGGACGCGTCAAGGCGATTCTCCTGATGAACTACCCGTCCGCGGACGAACCCGAGGTCACCATGGACGGCAAGACCGCCATCGTGACGCTTCCGGAGGTCGCCAAGTACGACCCGAACTGGGCGCGGTCCAAGGTCGGCTTCCTATCCAGTGTCCGCCAGCATGCGGACGTCGAGCGGGTCCGGCTGGTCGAGGAGTACGACCTTGACGGCGGCTCCGCTGGTGGATCGGAGGAAGCCGCGGCCGAGGCCGCGGACTGACCGGTTCTTCGGTCTGGCTCGGGTCTCAGGCCGACGCCGTGGCGTTTCCGGAGGCCGCGTAGTTGACGTACGTGTCCAGCGTGTAGGAGCACGTCGCCTGTGCCGTGAACCACACGTAAATCGTGTATTGGCCGATGGCCGTCAGGTCTTCCCCTGCAATCTCGATGGTGCCACTGTCGGAGGCTATCTGTTCTCCGTCCTCACCGGGGCTCGGGCCGGGCGCGTAGACCTCCACGGTTGGACTCTCGCATCGGCCGCCTTGCGACGCATATGCCAGCGTCGCGTTCTGCGCCCCGAACCGGACCGTCAACTGGTGGTCCTTGCAATTGATCGGCGGGTTGCACGAAGTGTCTGCACCAAGACTGTTTGCACCTTCGAACGCGTGCGCGTACTGCAACTCGTAGCTCACGTAGAAGAGCTGCGAGTCCTCCGCCGGTTCGAACCGGTCGTCGATCACGCGCAGGGTCACGAGGTACCAACCTTCTTCCGTGAGGTTCAGGTCGACCGTCGCGCCCTGGCCGCTGAAGACCTTCTGGAGCGTGGGGTTGGTGCGGAACGACTGGACTTCCCACG
>CAZXJU010000146.1:0-5544 GCA_964641035.1 uncultured Halobacteriales archaeon
AGGCCTCGGGCTGGTAGTAGTCGTAGTAGCTGACGAAGTACTCGACGGCGTTGTCGGGGAAGAACGCCTTCAGCTCCTCATACAGTTGCGCCGCCAGCGTCTTGTTGTGGCTGACCACCAACGTCGGCCGTTGGACCCGCTCGATCACCTTGGCGATCGTGTAGGTCTTGCCGGTACCCGTCAAGCCCCGCAGGACCTGGTGCTTCAGACTGCCGGCCACGCCCTCGGCCAACTGGTCGATCGCCTTCGGCTGGTCGCCGGCCGGCTCGAAATCGGCCTGCACCTTGAACTCGGGCATAGGGGGACTCGGGGTTCAGGCGGCCCGCCTCTAAAGGTTTGCCCGCATCACCCGGGGTAGAACCGGTCGACGAGGTTGATGCCGTCGCCGCCGGCCAACAGGTAGCCGGCGTAGAGGATGCTCGCGACGCTGAAGGCGACCGTCAGCGCGGCCGGCACCCAATCGGCGCCGGTGCGCTGGCTGACCATGTGGATGCTTGCCGCGTAGACGAGCATTCCGATGACGACCCCGAGGCTGAAGAAGGCGACGCCGGCGGCCACCTGCCACCACGAATCGGCCGCCAAGCCCACCAAGAGGACGACCAGCAGTTCGTCGTTGCTGGCCAACCCGTGCACGACGCCGATGCCCGCCATCGCCCCATGCTCGTGCTTCTTCTTCGTCAAGTGGACGTGGAAGTGGGTGTGTTCTTGCTCGCCGTGGCCGTGGCGGTGGACGTGGAACCGGCGGAACTCGGCCGCCAGGCCGATGGCCCCGATCGCGATGAGCATGATCGGCACCAGGATCTCAAGGCGGCTCGTGAGCTGCGGAAGGACGGTGTCGGCCAGAAAATAGACGACGGCCGAAACGAGCGCGGCCGTCACCATGTGCCCGGCCGCCCACGACGTAGCCAGCCCCACCGTCTTCTCCATGCGTTGGCTGCGCGTCAGGACGTTGGAGACGGCGACCACGTGGTCGACGTCGAACGCGTGCTTGAACCCCAGCGCCATCGCCAGCGCCGCGAAGAACCAGAACGCGAACTCGACCATCGGCGCTTGACCCAGCCGTCAACATATTAACTTTTGTCCGGGCGGAACGGACCCGGAGACCTTCGCACCGCACACCGAAGGCTATAACCTTGAACCAGCCTATATGACGCGTCCGTTCCGCGGGTGGCACCTATCGTGAAGATTCTCATCATCGAAGACAACCCGGACGACGCCGTCCTCATCGAAGCCGCCATGGAGGACACCGGCTGGAACACCGAGGCCGTCGACACCGGCGAAGAAGGCATCCGCCGCGTGCTCGAAAACGAGTACGACGCCGTCGTGCTCGACTACCGCCTCAACGACATGACGGGCACCGAGGTCCTCCTCCGGATCCGGGAGGCCCGCTCCACGGTACCCGTCGTCATGGCCAGCGGCGCCGACAGCCACTTCATCGTGGCCCGCGCGCTCGCGATGGGCGTCGGCGAGTTCGTCAGCAAGGACGAGACCACGTTCCCGCAGAAACTCGTCGAAGCCATCCAGAACGTCATCGAGACCCACAAGCGCCGCGACCCGTCCAAGTCGACCCCTCCCCAGACCGTCCGCCAACGCGCCGGCGAGGTCAAGAAGATCCTGGCCACGTTCATCGAATCCAGCGGCATCGTCTCCAGCCTCGGAATCGTCGGCCCCGACGGAGCCCTCATCCACAGCGCCGTCAAGGACGCCAGCGGCGCCCAAGACGTCACCGCCGTCCTGGCCAACACCGTCAACATGATGCTCAACACCGTCGCCGGCCACCTCGGCTTCGGCAAGGAACGCAGCCTCATCGTGAGCTTCGAGAAGGGCGCGCTCGCCGTCGTCCCCTTGTCGGGCGGCCTCGTCCTCTACGTGACCACCACGGTCCGGACCGACCAGCTGGAGAAACTCCGCCACGAGATCGAGGCGGCCGCGTTGGAACTGAACCAGGTCCTCCGGCCGCGCAAGGACGCCTAGCCGCGTCACAACGCCTTTCTACGCGGGCCCGGATGGCCGCCCGATGACCATGCAGGCGCTCACGTTCTCCGGCCACGGCGGACTCGAGAAACTGGAACTCAAGGACGTCCCGAAACCCGACCCAGCCGCCGGCGAGGTCCGAGTCCGCGTCCGGGCCGCGGCCCTCAACCGCCTCGACATCATCACCCTCGGCGGCATCCCGGGCCTCGAACTCAACATGCCGCACGTGGTGTGCAGCGACGGCGCCGGCCTCGTCGACGCCGTCGGCGACGACGTCAAAGGCTTCGCCGAAGGCGACCGCGTCGCGTGGAACCCCGGCCTCTGGTGCGGCACCTGTCCACAATGCCGACAAGGCGAGCACAGCCAGTGCGACACGTACCGCATCCTGGGAGAACACGTGTCCGGCACGTGCGCCGAATACGCCATCATCCCCGCACGCAACCTCATCGCGATGCCCGACGACTACCCGTTCGACAAGGCGGCCGCCGGGACCCTCGTGTTCCAGACCGCGTGGCGCATGGCCATCACGCGCGGCCGCGTGAAACCCGGCGAGACCGTCCTGGTCCTCGGCGCCGGAAGCGGGCTCTCCACCGCCCTCATCCAGGTCGCCAAGCTCGCCGGCGCCACCGTCTTCGCCACCACCAGCACCAAGGAGAAGATGGAGAAGGCGCGCGAGATCGGCGCCGACCGCGTCTTCAACTACCGCGAAGACAACTGGTCGAAGGAGGTCTACCTCGCCACCGGCAAGCGCGGCGTCGACGTCGTCTTCGACTCTGTCGGCAAGGAGACGCTCAACGACTCGATCCGGTCCGTCCGCAAAGGCGGCCGCGTCGTGGTGCCCGGCGGCACCACCGGCCAAGACGTTGAACTCAACCTCCGCTACGTCTACTGGAAGCAGGTGGACCTCCTCGGCTCCACGATGGGCACGCAAGACGAGTTCGAGACGGCGATGAACCTCGTCTTCCAAGGAAAGCTCGACCCCGTCGTCAGCCACACGTTCCCGCTCAAGGACGCCAAGAAGGCGTTCGAGACGCTGGCGGCGCAAGACCAGTTCGGCAAGGTCGTCGTCACCCTCGACTGACGCAGGCGCACCTCCCGGCGCTCGAACGAGTCGCATTTAACGGACGGACGCGTTTCCTCCGACGATGCGCGTCGTGGAACTCGGCGACGACGGCTGGGTCGCCGAGGAGGTAGACTCCGAGGAGAAGCTACGCGAACTGGCCTTCGGCCCGCAACTCGTCTGGCTTCGCGCCACCGGGTCGACGGCCGACGAGTTCCGCCACCTCGGGGAACTCTTCGAACTGCACCCGTTGGCGCTCGAGGACGTGCAGAACGCCACGCAGCGGCCGAAGGTCGAGGATTACCCTGGCGTCACTTTCGTCGTGGTACGCGTGCCCGTGCGCACCGCCGACGAGGTCGCGTGGCTGCAGGTCGGCCTGTTCCTCGGGAAGGACTTCGTGCTTACGGCCTCCACGGGCCGGAACCCGATCCTGGACGAGACGGAACGACGCATCACGTCCGCCGGAGGCAACACGGCGCTGCGCACCGCTGACCGATTGCTGCACTTCCTCCTCGACAGCCTCGTCGACGCGTACTTCCCGTTCCTCCACTCGCTGCAGGACGATCTGGAGGAGTTGGAGGAGGCGGTCATCGACGAGGCGACCAAGGAGAACCTGGCGCGGATCCGTGACCTGAAACACACGATCAGCCTCACCCGCCGCCTCACCCTTCCGATGCGGGAGGCGATGCTGAGCCTCGAACGGGGCGAGCACGCCAACATCCTCCCCGAGACGCGGACGTATCTGCGGGACGTCGCCGACCACATGATCCGGATCAGCGAACAGGTCGAGCACGTCAAGGAGGTCGCCCTGATCGCCCAGGAGACGTGGAACTCGACGCTTGCCAACCAGCAGAACGCGACGATGAAGCGGTTGACGGTCGTCGCCGCCGTCCTGCTCTTCCCGACGCTCGTGGCCGGCATCGGCGGCATGAACTTCGAGGACGGGTTCCCCGGCTACAACTTCTGGACCGTCACCTGGGCGATCTTCGCCTTGATCGTGGTCGCCGTGGCCTTCGCCTGGTGGCGCGACTGGCTCTAGACGGAGCTGGGCAACGCCTGCCAGGATTCGCCTTCGGCGAAGACGATCTCGCCCTCGACGACGGGGATGTCGATCCAGCCTTCCACGCCGTCGCCCGTCAGCACCGTGATGACCGGCCGGTCGGGCCGATACTCCAGTTCGACGGTGCCACCGGCGACACCGAGTACGAGACGCTCGCCGGCTTCGACGTGGCTTGCAAACGGATGGCTTCGCATCGACATGACCTCCGGTTCACCGGCCGGGAAGTCCTTGCCCTGTTCCAGATGCCCGCGGTGCCGTAGATCCGACAGGGCGCGGCTGACCTCCAGCGGCCGCCCGTCCTCGTTCGGCGTCGCCTGGACGCCTTGCGGGCAATCCCAAAGCTCGTCCACGTGCCACAGGTGCAGACCGAAATGGCCGTTGGCGAGCGTGGCCGAGACGGTCACGTTGGCGAAGAAGTTTCCGGCAAGAATGACGTCTTCGGCGAGAGGAGGTGAGACGTAGAGCGCCTTGGTCCTGGGGCACGTGTCGGGCTGCGGATCCACGGGTACCGCTTGGAACATCTGCGAGGACGAAGCGACCGAATCCGTGGCATCCACGAGGACGCCGTCGGACAGTAGCAACCGCGTTGCATTGGCCGCCGGCGGCCACGCTGGGGTCGCATGCCATTCGCCCGAATCGTCCTGCCATTCCACGACACCCGTCTCGACGGTCTTCGGACCGTCACGCAGGTAATGGTCGAACCATTGGATGAGCATCTCGACGTATACGTCCGCCTTGTCGTCATTGGGATACGCGTGGCCCCATTGCCCGATCATCATGCGGCGATCCTCCGAGAACAATTCCCACGCCCCGTCAATCTGCAGGATGTGCCCCTCGCCGCTCGTCAATCCGTTGGTCATCAAGACCGGAATTCGGTTTGCCTCCAGAACCGCGCGCAGGTCTCGATCCTGGAAGTACGGCGTCTTGTCGCCGTTGACCGTCAGGCCGTTGAACGCCGCCATATGGTCGGCGACGTCCGGGCACGTCAGGTGGCTCGGTGGCGTGTCGCCGGCGATGCCGACGGCCGTCACGCTGTAGAACGCGGCCCACGTGGACGCCATGGGGCCGAATTGGGAGTTGATCGAGGGTCCGCGCCGCGTGAGGAGCGTCCAGGCGTCGACGATGGCGCTCGCGGGCGCCACCGCCTTCAATGCCGGCGGCTGCTCCGCCAACGCCGCATACTGGGAGTAGCCGTTCCAACTGATGCCGACCATGCCGACGTTGCCGTTGCTCCACGATTCGTTGGCCAGCCTCTGGATCACGACGTACGCGTCGGCGCCGTCCGCGTACGGGTCGAACCACGTCGTGCATCCGTCCGACTCGCCGGTGCCCCGCATGTTGATGAGCGCCACGGCGAACCCGGCGTCCAACAGCGGCCCGTAGAGGCCCGCCATCGTCGTCCGGCCGCCGTCGTCGGCGGTCTGGGATTCGCTGTGGCCGTCGATGGTGT
>CAZXJU010000147.1:0-5544 GCA_964641035.1 uncultured Halobacteriales archaeon
CGGGGCATCCTTGGTAGTCTTCTTGGCCGTCGTCTTCTTGGCCGTCGTCTTCTTGGCCGTCTTCTTCGGGGAGGATTCGGATTGCTTGGCCTTCTCGGCTGCCGCCCGACGCGTGGCGCGGCCGGCGGCGCCCGTGGCCTCCTCCTGTTCGGTGAACTTCAACTTTCCGAGCTCTTCCAGCCGGTTGATCGTGTGGATGCGGGCGATGGCAGTGCGAAGCTGACGGATCTTTCCCGGGCTGGGTGGCGACCCGCCCATCGCGGCGACGCCCCGCTCATGCATCAGATCGTCGCGAAGCTCGGTGAGACGGCTCGTGCGCTCCTCCCGGCTCATGGCGCGCACTTCCTCGGCCTTGAGGATCGCCATCAGGCGTCACCTCCTTTTGCGGGCGCCGCCTTCGTTTCCGCCTCGTCCTCGGCGGCACTCTTGTCGTCTGAGGATTCGTCCTTCGCGGCGTCGTCCTTCGAGTCGCCCTTGTCAGCCGCCTCTTTTTCGGCAGGCTCCTTCTCAGCCGCCTTCTTCTCCGCGGCTTCTTTCTCGGCCTTCTCTTTCTCGGCGGCCTCCTTCTCAGCCGGCTTCTTCTCCGCGGCTTCTTTCTCGGCCTTCTCTTTCTCGGCCGCCTTCTTGTCCGCGGCCTCTTTCTCGGCCTTCTCTTTCTCGGCGGCCTCCTTCTCAGCCGCCTTCTTCTCCGCGGCCTCTTTCTCAGCCGCCTTCTTGTCCGCGGCCTCTTTCTCGGCCTTCTCTTTCTCGGCCGCCTCCTTCTCAGCCGCCTTCTTGTCCGCGGCCTTCTTCTTCGGAGCGGACTCCTTCTCCTTCTTGTCCGCCTTCTTCTCCTCGGCCTCCGCCTCGGGCGGGGCCTTGTCGCCTTCGGCCGGCGCACCGTCGGCCGACGGCTCATGGATCGTGATCATGTCGGGCAACGTGTGCTCCGCGCGCATGATGCGCACCGTGCACCCGATGACGCCCAACTTCTTCTTGGCGACCGCGAACCCGACGTCCATGACGCGGTCCGCCGTATCGCCACAATACTTGATGTGACCTTGATTGAACTTCTCCATCCGGTGCCGCTGCCCCGTCAGCTTTCCGCTGACGATGACCTGGCACCCTTGGGCGCCGGCGCCCATCACGCGCTGGACCGTCGAGTGACCGGCGCGGCGGAAGTGCCAACCACGCTCCAACGCCTCGGCCAGCTTCTGCGCCATGATCTGGGCGTTCGTGTCGGAGTCCTTGCCGGCCTCGATGACCTCGATCTGCGGGTTTTCCACCTCGAACCGACGGTCGAGCTCCTCCGTCAACGCGTTGATCGTGGAGCCTTTGCGTCCGATGACCATGCCGGGGCGTTCCGCGACGATCGAGACGCGCGTGCCCATCGGCGTGCGCTGGATGTCGATGCCGCCGAAACCCGCCCGCTCGGTCTCCTTGCGGAGGAACTCCTTGATAAGCAGCCGATGGACGGCCTCCTTGACGAACTTCTTCTCGACCGCCATCTAGGCCTCCTCCTCTTCCTCGTCGACCTCTTGGATGATGATCTCGATGTTCGTCGTCTCCTCGTTCTTCGCGGTCGCGCGACCGTAGGCGCGCGGCTGGAAACCCGGCAGGATGCGCCCCTTGTACGCGGACGCGTGCACGATCACCATCTCGTCCGGGTCCAGGTTCTGGTACTCCGCGTTGTTGATGGCGTTGCGCAGCACACCCAGCATCCGGTCGGCGCTCTTGACAGGGTACCGGCCCGGACCGAAACCCTTGCCCTTGCGGTGCGCGACCTTGCCCTTGTGCGTCTTGAACGGGACCGCCTGCTTCTTCTCGATGACCTCTTCGAGGTACCGTTCCGCCCGCCGTACCTTCATGCCGCGGATCGCGCGGGAGAGGTTGATCGCGTTCTTCCACGAGGTCCGCAGTTCCTTCCCGTAGGCACGGGCGGCGCGTTCCTCTGGCATTTCGGTGGAGTACGGCATGGGTTTCACTTCAGTGGCAGGTGTTTGCTGCCCCGCGTCGCACCGACACCGACGCCGCCGTGCGTGACGGACCTCCGGGTCAGGGCGAACTCGCCTAGGGCATGCCCGATCATCTCGGGCTCGACGTTGACGATCTTGAACTCGTTTCCGGCGTGCACTTCGAACCTGTGGCCGACCATTTCCGGCACGATGATCATCTCGCGCCGGTGCGTCTTGAAGGACGTGGAACCCGGTTCGGTCTCGCGTACGCGCTCCAACAGTTTTGCGTGCTCGGCGGTGAAGCCACGGCGAATCGAGCGGCGGGCCCGGGACGGCAGGTATTCCAACTGCTCTTCGAAGGGGAGCGCCCGCAATTCCTCCAGGCTGAGGCCGCGGTACGCGAACTCCTTCTTCGCCCGCGTCTCGATGACGCTCTGCGCCTTGCGCCGCTTGCGCCGCGCCGCGCCGGCCGAACCGCCCGTCGTCTTCTTCGCCATGTGTGAGACCTCCGTCTATTTCTTCCCGGTCCTCTTGGGTGCGATCTTGCCGACGTTCGCCCGGGGCGGCGTACCGCGCTTCTTCGACGTCGGTCCGCCTTGGAAGTTGTGCGAACCGCCGCCGTGCGGGTGCGACACCGGGTTCATCGCGACACCACGGACCACCGGGAACCGCTTGGCGCGCGCCCGGTACGTGTGGAACTTCTTGCCGGCCTTCAGGAACGGCTTGTCGCCACGTCCGCCGCCGGCCGCGTTGCCTACGGTCACCCGGCATTCCGGGTGGAACCGCTTCAACTGGCCCGACGGCATCTGGACGACGCTGCCGCGCGGGCTGTGCCCGACGACGACCGCGTAACCTCCGGCCGCCCGCACGAACTTTCCGCCGTCGCCCGGCGTGGATTCGAGGTTGAACACCGGCGTCCCTTCCGGGATCCGGCTGACGATCGTGGTGTTGCCCGGCGCGATCGTCGCGTCGCGCGTGTACACCAGCGTCTGGCCGACCCGCATCCCCTCGAACGGGAGGACGAAGCCGTGCCGGCCGTCGGGAAACCGTACCTTGGCCAGCGGCGTGCCGCGGCCCGGCGCGTGCTCGATGTCGATGACGTGGACCTCGCCCAGCACGTCGGGGTGCCGGACGGACGTCGTGTGGCGGTGGCTCGGGCTCAGGTACCGCGGCCGTGCGGCGCCACGCTTCTGTTGAATCAGGTTCTTTCCCATCTCAGAACACTCCGATGCGCATGCCGACCTCTTCCGCGGCGCCGTCTTCGATGAAACGGACGATGGCACGCTTTCCGTCCTTGGTGATCCGCGTGTTGACGTGGTGGACCTTCTGGCCGAAGAGCTCCTCGAGCGCCGCCTGGATCTGCGGCTTCGTCGCCTCTCGGCGGACCAGGAACTCGAGGCTGTTCTGCTCGGTCATGTGACCCATCGTTTTCTCCGTGACGACCGGGTGCTGGATGATGTCGTACGAATCGAGACGTTTCATCACAAGTCCTCCAACGCCTTCAGGGCGTCCTCCGTGTAGATGGTGAGGCGGCCGGCGTCGCCACCGGGTGCCAGGTCCTCGGCGTTGAGCTGTTCGGGCGTCGTCACGCCGACGCCCACGAGGTTGCCGGCGGCGCGGCGCAACAACTCGATGTCCTGGGCAACGATCAAGGCGCTGCGCGGCGACTTGAGCCGCCGGCCGCGCATCTTGCCGCGGCCGGCACGGACCTTGCGGCCGGTGCGGGCGCGCACGATGTCGTCGCCGACGCCGAGTTTCTCCAACGACGCGATCAGGTCCTGCGTCTTCTGAAGCTTCTCGAACGCGGACTCCACGACGATCGGGAGGTCGGTCCCCTCGGCCACGCGGTGGCCTCGTCCGGTCACGGTCTCCAGGTCCTTGGTGATGGCGACGGCGCTGCGGATTGCGAGGCGCCGCTCCTTCTTGTTGATCTTCTCCGACCAGTCCTTGCGCGGCGACGGCGGGTGCGCCCGCCGGCCGCCGACCGTCGGCGGCGCCAGCGCACCGGCGTTGTCGTCGGTACGGGGCACACGGCTCATGCCGCGGCCCTTGCCGATCGAAGCCGTCGCATGCATCGCGCCGGCCATCGGGGCCGGCCCGTAGGCCTGCCGCCGGTTGGCGCGGGCCGTGTTGACGGCCTTGCGGATGACGTCGGGGCGGTACGGCGTGTCGAAGACGCTGGGCAGGTCGGCCTCGCCCTTCTTCGCGCCGTCGAGTTTCCGGACCGCAATCTTTGCCATCGATTACGCCCCCTGTTTGCTCTCGGTCGACACGTAGCTGACCTGCGCCTTCTCGAACTCGACGCCCGCGTGGTAGCGGATGGCGCCGCGGAACCGCAATAGCCGCTTGGCCGGTCCCGGCAGGCTGCCGTGGAACAGGATGTACTTGTTGCGGACCTCGCCGTAGTGCGGGAAGCCGCCGCGCGGCGTGATCTCCTTGCCGTCGTCGCCGACCTTGAGCACACGCTTGTTGTACTCGGTGCGCTGGTGGGAGCCGCGCTGGCCGTCCGACGGGACGTCTTTGCGGATGTAGTTGGGGTGCCACGAGCCTTGCGTGCCGATCATGCGGCGGTGCTTGCTGTTCTTCGAGATCAAGAGTTTCGTGCCGAACCGGACGACGCGCGACTCGAAGCCGTGGCCCTTGGTGATGCCGATGACGTCGAGCATGTCGCCGTCCTTGATCGCCTCGGTCACGTCGACCTCCTTGCCCAGGAGGGATTTGGCGTATTCCAGTCGGGCGGCGACGTCGCCGCCGCCGACCCGGTACTCCATGATCTCCGGCGCGCGGTTGGTGGCGCCGGTGACCTTCGTGGGCTGCGTGTGGATGAGGACGCGGACGTCGTCCACGTTGTCCTCGGTGAGTTGGTCCCAGGCGTCGGCCGCCGGCTTCTTCGGCACGTTCAGGCGGCCGGCCAGGTCCTTGTCGATCTTTTCCGCCCACGCCTCGGTGATGCACTTGAGGCCGTAGGGCGTCTTCTTGTAGCCGCGCACGGCGGCCACGCGCATCGCGGGCACCTCGACCACGGTCACCGGCATCTGGATCTCTTGGCCGCTCGTGGTGGACGTGGGTCGGTAGTCGACGACGTGCGCATGCGTCATGCCGACCTTCCATCCGGCGAAGCCTTGGAGCTTCGGCTCTTCGCCGTCCTCAGGCCAGGCACGGATTGTGCCGATCTTGCTGCGGGCGCGCTTCCGAGGCCAGAAGGCCCGGCTGCCCCGTCGGGGTGTGTGCGGTTTTCCCATCGGATCACGGTCCGTGGTGCGAGCATGCGGGCTCGCGGTTCTCGCGGCATACGCGGCGACGTAACCGGTCCTGCGACCGGCCGCCTGACCGTGACGGCTCCTGGACGCCATGCAATGGCCCATCGGGGCCGGGCGTCATCGGGAGGGTTCCTCGGGGGATTGCCCTCGTGAACCGTCTGGTGCAGACGCGAGCGAGGCCGCCTTAAGTGGGACCCCTATAAGTAGCTATGGGGGACGGCGAGGTCCTTGCGACGAGGACGACGGCGGGCCGACGACCTACGTCGTCGGCGTGAGCGCCGGCGCGCCGCTGGTCGCCTTCGTCAGGACCTGGATCCCGTCGATCAGCGAGAACACCCAGCCGACGATCA
>CAZXJU010000148.1:0-2670 GCA_964641035.1 uncultured Halobacteriales archaeon
ACCGACGTCCAGACGATTATCGGCGAGATGGTGTGGGAGCAGACGAGCAGCCTCTCGGCGGAGCAGCTCCGGATGACGATGGGCATCGATGAGGACTGCTCCAGCTTCTGCAACTACGGGGAGCAGTACGGCGACGAGCAGGGCCCCAGCCCCCTCTACCTGCGCGAGGACGCCTCGTTCGCCGGCATCACCGACAACGAGGACGAGGACCTGATCCCGGTACGGCAGCGCGTCTGGACGCCGTTCAGCTCCAGCGGCACCGTCCCCGTGATCCTCGTGATCCAACAGCCGTTCCAGATTCACACGACCGTCTTCTACGGCGAAGAGGGCCAGGATGGGTTCTCCGCCCTGCCCGACGCGTGAAGCGGCTCAATAGAACCCGTCGCTGCGAGCGGCCGGCTCGGCCGCCTTCGCCGCCGGCGCGGCGGCCAACCAATCCTCGTACAGGTCCACTTTCAGCGGCACGGCGAACGGGACGAGCGGCGACGTCAGCACCGCTTCACCCGGCTCGAGCGTCTGGACCTCCTTCAAAAGCGACGCGATGTCCTGCTTCGCCGCCGAGGCGAGGATATGCCGGTCCCGCTCGTCCGCCAGGCCAAGGACGAAGAACGTGTTGAACTGGCTGAGCAGTTCCTCCGGGATGAGCTTCGGCTGCTGCGTCACCGCGCACAGTCCTGTCTTGAACTTCCGGCCCTCCCGTGCGATCTGGGCGAAGACGGACGCCTCCCCTTCCCGCCGTGTCAAGACGCGTTGCGCCTCCTCCATCGCGATGAGCATCGGCGGCAGGCCTTCGAACCGTTCGCGGTCCTTGTACGCGGTCTTGTTCGCATGGAACACGGCGCGCGCCAGGATCGCACTGGCCAACAGCTCCTCTGACTCGCCCAGGCTCGAGGTGTCGACGAGCACCACCTTCGACCGCCGGACCTCCTCGACGACCTGACGGCTCACGGTCACCGTCGGATCCTCGTGCACCATGTCGAAGGACAGGATGCGGTCGGCCCGCCGTTTGAGCACGGCGAACGTGTCTTCCCGGATCCGGTTGCCGAAGTCGGCCACCAACTCATGGATGTCCCGTTCCGCCAGCTCGACCAGCCACGCATCCCCGAACGCACCACGGACCGCGTACAGCGCCTCGTCCTGTGCCAGGCTGAACCGGTACAGGTTCCGCACATCCCCTACGCGGATCTCGTACGCCGAGACCCGCAATCGGTTGTGCGGGCCGGACAGCGTCCGCGATGAGTACACCGCCAGCCGCTCCTCGGCGTCCGGCGCGTCCCGCAACCCTTGCAGCTGGCGGCCGTCGGCGTGCACGCCCGCGCCGCCGTCATAGTATTCCCCGTGCGGGTCGAACAGGAGCAGGCCGTACCGACGGGTGGACATGAGGCTTGCGGCGAACGTCTTCATCAGGTTGCTCTTGCCCATCCCCGTGGTCGCGAACACGCCCACGTGGTGCGGCAACAACGACCCTTGGAGCCCGACGGGGTACCCGACGACATGGCTTCCCGACCGGAGCTGGCCGACCGGGATGTCCTGGTCGTAGGCGGCCATGAAGGCAAGGTCTTCCTCGGCCACGCGACGCACGCGTGCGAAATGCCACGGCAGCGTCTTCGGCCGGCGGAGCCGCGGCCGGCCCGCCTCATCGTCGACCAAGTATCCCAACGGCGCGCAGAACGCGACGTGGTAGAGCCGGGCGTCGCGATCATGCAGCTCGTAAGGTTCCCCGTCGTCGTCCAGCCGGATCATGCTGCCGGCCACGCGCTCCTCCCAGTCGTCGGCCGACGCTTCCGAGCCGTGCCGGATATCGATCACGCGCACCAGGAACCGCCGTCCCGACGCATCCTCTTCGCCCACGAGGATCTCCCCGAGCGAGACCTGCGTGCCGAACGGCACGCGGAACCGCAGGTCGAGCACGCTCTGGCCGGTCAACCGGCCGACGCGGCCGCCGTCAATTTGTGAGTTCAAGCAGATCCCTCCCGCGTCCGAACAGTCGCAGGCCGACGCGCGTGCCGCGCCGCTCCGAGACCAACGCCTCCATCGCGCGCCGACGGTCGACGACGGTGTGCGGCGTGTAGCGGACGCGCCGATGCGCCCGCGCCAACGGGTACGGGTAGCCCGCCGTCGTGGGGTCGTTGCAAGTGCGTGCCAACGCGCCGACGAGTTCGCCGGCATGGCCCGCCGCCTCCGAAGGCACGTCCAGTCGGAGCACCGGTGCCCGCCGGTCCCAGCGGACGGCGAACGTCCGGAAACCACGGTCGGTCAAACCCAGTGCCTCAGTCACGTCGCAAAGGAACCGTGCCGGGGCGCCGGCCGCCTCCGCGGCCTGTTCCACCTCGAGGGGGAACGGGATGAGGCCGCCGACGGTGCGCGCGGAATCCTTCGACACGGCGGCCAACAGGACGCCGCGTTCGTCGGCCCGTTCGGCCAGCGGCGTGACGAGGTCCGGACCGCCGGGTTCGCCTTCCAGGCTTCCGTCGACGACGAGGACGTCGCCGTCGCCCAACTCACCCAGGACGGACCGACCGGCGTGGTACTCCAACACGGCGCGCGCCGCATCGGCCCACAACCCCATCGTGGTGCGTGTCCGCGGCGGGGGCAGGTCCGGCCGGAGCCCCCACCCGAAGTCGCGCAACAGCTCCGACCACCACGCGTCCGCGTCGTCGCGGCCCACGA
>CAZXJU010000148.1:2770-5520 GCA_964641035.1 uncultured Halobacteriales archaeon
TCTTCGTCCTCCAGCGGCAGCAACGCGTGGCTCATCGGTCGTCCGGCGTTTAAAGGTTTGAGGGGGGTCGAGTGAATGTGAACCCCCATATACCACCACCCCTTTGAACAGGGGTGTACCCATGGCGCAAGTCTCAAACATGAATTTCAAGACCGTCGAAGCCCGGCGGTACCAGAAGCAGCCGCAGAAACCCTCGCAGGTGCGGATCGACAACAACCTCTCCGTGACGGGCCTTGAGGCCGTCGGCGACGACACCGCCCAGGTCGAGTTCAGTTACACGGCGTCGTACGGCCCGATGGGCGTGATCAAGATCGACGGCGAGTTCCGGTGGCAGGACGAGGCGGTCGACACGGTGCTTTCCAAGTGGCAGGAGGAGCGGCAGATGGAACCGAACATCGCCAGCCAATTGCATACGACGATCATGCAGGCGTGCCTTCCGGAGGCCGTCCTGTTGGCCAAGTCGATCCAGCTTCCGCCGCCGATCCCGATGCCGCAGATCAAGTTCCAGAAACCGGGCCAGGCGACCGCGCGCACCGACGCGGACCCGGCCGTCTCCTAACCGTCGTCCTTGTGCCGGTGTTCGGGCTCGATGAAGATCCTGCGGGCGCTGGGTACGCGTTCGCGGATGGCCCGCTCGACCTCGTCGATGGCACGTTCGACTTCGTCGGTGTCGAGCCCGTCGGTGAAGTTGATCTCCGCGCCGACGAGTACGTCCTTTGGACTCAGGTGCATCGTCCGCAGCGACACGACCTCTTGGACCTCCGGGTGGGCCTCCATCGCACGGATCAGCTCCAATTGGACCTCCGGGTCGGCGGACTCGCCGACGATGAGGTCCCGGTTGCGTCTGGCCAGCACGAAGGCGAAGATGAGGAGCAGGGCGCCGATCAAGATCGAGGCGGCACCGTCGAACCGCCCGTCCTGCGTGTAGACGGTGAGCCCGATCCCGCCGGCGGCCAACAGGATCCCGATGAGGGCGACCACGTCCTCCAGCACGACGGTGGCCAGCGTGGCGTCCTTCGAGCGTGTCAAGGCGCGGGCGAGCGACGAGGCGCCGAGTTCGGCCCGCTTTTTGCGCGCCTGCCGAAGGCTGATTGTCAACGAGCCGCCTTCGAACACCAGGGCGCCTCCGAGCACCAGGAACGCCCACCGCGCCTGGTCCCACGTGAGGGCGCCGCCGCTGAGCACCTGTTCGACGCCTTCGAAGACGCTGAGGGTGCCGGCGACGCCGAA
Source organism: uncultured Halobacteriales archaeon (assembly GCA_964641035.1). Lineage (GTDB taxonomy): Archaea > Thermoplasmatota > E2 > JACPAO01 > JACPAO01 > CAZXJU01. Next base: position 4,001 of record CAZXJU010000148.1, read on the forward strand.
AACGACGATGGCGACCACGAAACTCCAGAAGTACCGTTCTTTGCCGTAGCCGAACGGGTGTTGTTCGTCCGCGGCGCGCCGGGCCGCGTACAGGCCCCACAACAGGAGCACCTGGTTGAGGGTGTCGCCGACGCTGTGGTAGCCTTCGGCCTGCATCGCGGACGAGCCGCTGACCGCCGCGACCACGAATTTGAGGACGGCCAGCAGGGCGTTGGCGGTGAGCGCCGCCAAGACGGCGATTCGGACCGACACGCTGGTGGAAACACGTCGTCCGCCTTAACGCCCGCGGACGGTCACGCGTCGATCCGGACCTGGTCGATGGTGGCCTCGAAACCCCAGACCCAGTTCTCGCCCGGGCATCCGCTGGTCGGGTCCGGGCGGACGGTCGCCTGGGTGATCGCCAAGACGGTGTCCCATCCTTTGGTGACGGAGCCGAAGACGGCGTAGCCGTATTCGTCGACGCCGCCCGGGTCGAGGTGTGGATGGTCGTCGAGGTTCACGAAGAAGTGGGTCGTGGCGGAGTCCGGCTCCGCGGTCCGGGCCATGGAGACGGTGCGTACGGTGTTGTTGAGGCCGCTTTCGCGCGCTTCGTTCTCGATCGGCTCGTGGGCGGGGCGTTGTTGGGACTGGCCCGGCACGTCGCCGGCTTCCACGCCGCCGGCCTGGATGACGAAGCCGTCGCAGACCCGGTGGAAGATGGTGCCGTCGTAGAATCCTTCCTCCGCGTACCGGAGGAAGTTGCAGACGGTGATTGGGGCCCGGTCGCCCCGCAGGTCGAGGCGGAAGGCGCTTTCGGAGGTCTCCACGACGACGCCGACGGCCGGGTCCGCGTAGGTCGCGTGGTCGCACGCCAACGTGGTGGGCGTGGCAGCGTCATCATCGGTGTCCTCCTCTGGTGCTTCCGAGACGCAGCCGGAGACGACGAGGGCGGCCAGGACGACCACCGCGGTCCATGCATGCGCGCGCATCCCGACGGATGTGCGTCGGCGCGTTCTTCAGGCTTTGGGTGGGCGGCCCTCCGACGCGTTCGGCAAGTCTTTTATAAGCTGCACTGGGTTCGTCGCGATTGCGAGGGTCCCTTTCATGGCCGAAAAGAAATCGCGTGTGGTCATCCCGACATCCGAGGCCGAATCGATCAAGTCGAACCTGCAACGGGTCCAGGAGGAGCTGGGCAAGGTCCGGGACAAGGCCCGCGAAGAGGCGGATACGCTCGACCGGATCCGCGGCATGATCGACCTGAAGTACCTCAACGACCTCCTGTCGGCGATCGAGGAGCTCGAGGAACGCGTCAACTCGATGGACGAGGGCACGGAGGCCCAAGAGGTCCGGACGCAGTTGGAGTCGGAGCAGACCCGGCTCGCCAAGCTCTGGGACGCCTTCAAGACGCAGGAGGACGAGCTTCGCGCTATCGAGAACGAGCGTGACGCGCTCCTGAAGCGCCTTGAGGAGCTTGAGGACGACTTGAAGGAGATCGGGTCCGTCTCGGCGATCAAGGCGAAGATCGACTACTTGGAGACCGA
>CAZXJU010000149.1:0-5500 GCA_964641035.1 uncultured Halobacteriales archaeon
CGGGTCCGCGGCGGTGGCGGCCAACGAGCCGATCGTCTGCGTCTCGACGAGCAGGACCACCGTGGCTACGACCGTCATCGTGAGGGATATGACGACCCAGTAATGGCGGAACAGCCCCCACCGTGTGCCGAGGCCCAGCAGGACTCCGGTGGCAAGCGTCGCGAGGGCGAGCGGGACCAACGCCGCGTCGGCGATCGCGTCCATCGCGAGGTAGGAGGCGCGCAGCCGTTGCGGGTCGGTGGTCGTGGCGACGGTCACGTCGAAGACGAGGTACGCCGCGACCGCACCGATCCATCCGCCGGAGATCGCGATGTGGGACGCCAGCAAGAAGCGCCGGGCATTCGGGCTCAGAATCACGGGGCGTGCCGCCCCAGGCCGTGGTTGCCGCCGAGCAGCAGGATGACGATGATGACGAGGAGGGCCACCAGGCCCACTACGATGAATCCCTTGACCCACAGGGGCATCGGCGGCCGGCCAGGGTCGGCACCCGCGTTTTCGTCGCTGGGGGGCCGTTGCATGGCCAGCGCGAAAGAAATCTTGATATTAAGAGACTTGCTATCAAGATATATGGCGGAAGGGTCCAAGGTCGTAACGTCCGACGACGACGCACGGCGGCAGGCGGCCATCCTGGCCGGCGTCCATGCGCTGCGGCGGGCCGTCACGGGGTTCCAGCGGCGGCTGGCCGAGCCGGTCGCGCCTGGCCTGTCGATGGCCGACGCCCACGTCCTGCAGTTCGTCACCCACGCCGGAAGCGCGACACCGCGCCAACTGGCTGACTATACGGGTCTCACCTCCGGGAGCGTCACCAGTCTCGTCGACCGTCTCGAGGACGGCGGCTGGGTGGAACGCCGGGCGGACGGCGACGACCGACGCGTGGTCGTGATCCGGCTTCGGCCCGGCGTCCGGACGAAGGTGATGCGGCTCATGCTGCAGGCGCACAAGGCCCTCGACGCGTTGTTCGAGGGGTGGTCCACCCGGCGGATCGAAACGCTGGCCGACCTCCTGGACGACGTACAACTGGAGGCTGATGATGGCGCCCGCGAGGCGTAGGGACCACGGCACCGTCGGCTGTCCTAGGGCAGGCCCCCATGCCGCGGAAGGTCTCCCACCATCCCGGAACTCGGGCCATCTTGGCTGCCGGCGGCGCCCTTCGGCCACCCCGTCGTCCGGGTGCCGGCGTCACGCGCTTCGTCCGCTCAGGCGATGACGCGCACTGCCACGAACCCTGCGGGGAACTCGCCGTCGGCGCCCCGCCAGGTCGGGATGCGGAACTCCCATTGGCCGGCGGCGCCGTCGACCGTGGTCTCGGCGTCCCCGTGGGGGCCGCCGGTCGCGTCGTCGGTCAGGTTGATGGCTTCGCCGCCGGGTGGCGTGAGGACGACGGCGGCCCGGCCGGCGTCGATCGCCCAGTCGATGGCGACGGTGACGTTCTCCGACGAGGGGGCGGCGAAGGAATCCTCGAACTCAGGAAGCGCGTCGCCGCCTCCGTACCCGGGTCCCCATGTCCATTGATGCGTGTAAATTGTCTCACCCGCGTCGGCCCCGTCGGTCGGCGCCGTGCACCCAGTGAATAGGATTCCGGCCACGAGCAACGTGGCGGCGAGCCACCGCATCGGCCTCGCCATGGCAGCCTTGGCAAAACGCTTGTCGGTCGCGCGCCCCGCGGTCTGCCCGCCGCGCCGACGGTACCGGCCCTGACGCGCCGTGTGGACGAGCGCGTCGTGCATCGAGGCCTGGCCGTGGAGAACGGCCTGGCCGAGTGCGACGCCGGCCGTGGCCCTGCGCCCCGGACGGGCCGGGTATAGGCGAATCGTGCGCGGTCGGAGGCCTTCTTGAACCCGCGGCCAAAAACGTCTTAACGATGCCTGCGCACCCCAACGGCGATGGCAGGCGGGCGTCGGGCACGGATGATGCTTTCGCTTCTCCTGCTGGCCGCGGCGGGCGCGGGATGTCTTGGCGGCGGGTCCGACGACGACACGGGCGGCACAGGCCTCGACTCAGGCTTGGACTCCCAAGGCCCTATCGAGATCCCTTGGGGGCTCGAGTCCTGCCGCGCCTCGTGGTGGTTGGCGCCGGCGAGCAGTGAGGCGCTGCGCGAATATTTGCCGGACGGCTTCGAGCCGGCCCCGACGCCCCAGCTGCCAGGGATCGACGTGGCCGCCGGGCTCGACACGTACCTCGGCTTCGACGCGTTCGAATGCGAATCGGGTACCAGCCTCAACGGCACGATCGGACCGCTCGTCTTCGGGAGCCTCTTCACACGCGTCACGCCCCCAGACGAGTATGCGGTCCCGGGGCGCGACTCGTACTTCTTCCGATGGGAGGTCCTCATTCCCGATCAACCGCGGTTCAATGCGCTGGCGGACCTGGGCCTGGCGGTGCGGCAGGGCGATGCGCAGATCGAGGCGCCGACGCCGACCGGCTCGCCCGGGCCATGGCAGAACACCCTCGACCTCGAAGGCACGGGGACCTTCACCCTGACCGGGTCCACCACAGGGCCCGAGACCCCGGGCGACGACGTCCCGTGGGCCGCGTACACGCCCGCCGGTGGCGGCATCGCGACGTGGCAGGCGACGGCCACCGACCTGACCGCCGCCCTCGGCTACGGCGTCTGGACGGCCGACCCTGGATCGTGGGTGGCCGACGCGCTCGGGGCCGACCAGGGCGAGGCCGTCTTCAGCGTGGGCACCTGGTCAATCACGGATGCCCGTCTGCTGGTCCCCGGACCTCACGACACGTCGGGGTAGTGACGGGCGCGATGCGTGAGCGGCGAGCGACGTTCCCCACCTATGGACTTAAGTAGAAATGCATCGTCCCGCCGCGATGGCTACGGGAGCCAAAAGAGCTGACTGCTCTCAGGCGCTCATCGTGCCGCGGTAGCTCAGTTGGTCAGAGCACTCGGCTGTTAACCGAGTGGTCGCCGGTTCGAGTCCGGCCCGCGGCGCTTCCTATTCTCCCTCGGCCGCGTTGACGGCCTGGATGAGCTCCTTGGCGCTTCCGTCGAGGCTCTGCTTCACGTCGCGGGCGCGTTGGCGGACCTGGTCCAGGTCGCCGTCCTCGCCGACGAACGGCTCCGTCTCCACGAGGAAGTTGTCGAGTTGCATCCGCGGCTCGTCCAGTTCCCGAAGCTCGTCGAGGGTTCCGACCTTCGCTTTCTCGAGGACCTCCAGGAGCTCTTGGACGTCCTCGGCGTACATCTTCAATTCCTCCAGTTGCTCCTCCGGCGTCGGGTCGGGAGGCAGCTCCTCGCCGTCGGCCTTGAGTTCGAACTCGAGGACCTTGGTCTCGATGTTGCGTTTGACGGTCCTCAGCTCGTCGCGTAGCTTGGCCAGGTCGTCGTGCTCGCCGGCCATCGTCTCCGTGTTCGCCAGGTACGTCTCGATCGCCTGCACCTGGTTGTCCCACATGTAGAGCGCGTCCGCGTTCACGGGACTCCGTTCGGCCATGTCTTGGCCGTTCCGTAGGAACGTCTGGCCTTCCTGCAACGCCTGGTTCGGCTCCATTCGGCCTCTCGCAGACCACGCGTCGGGGCCTGATAAACGTGACGAGGATGACGTTTTGAACCTCTGTCCGGTTGCCCGGCCCGATGGACCTCGGATTGGCCGGCAAGGTGGCGCTCGTCTGCGGCGGAAGCAAGGGCCTCGGCTACGGGTGCGCGGAGGCGTTTGCCGAGGAGGGCATGTCGGTGGCGATCGCCGCGCGGGGCGAGGAAGACCTCAAGGCCGCGGCCAAGCGCTTGGCAGGGTTGACGGACGGCAGCGTCACGCACCACGTGGCGGACGTGTCGGAACCCAAGGACCTCGGGTTCCTCGTCGGGCAGGTGATGGAGGCGCATGGCCGCGTCGACGTCTTGGTCACCAATAGCGGCGGGCCGACGGCAGGGTCCGCCGAGGACGTGAACGAATCCGACTGGGACGCCGCCTACGAAGTGGTATTGAAACAGGTCGTCCGCCTCGTCGACCTGGTGGCGCCGAAGATGAAGGAGCAGGGTTGGGGCCGGATCCTCAACATCGTCTCCTCCAGCTACAAGGAGCCGATCGACGGGCTGGTGCTCTCCAATGCGTTCCGTCCGGCCGTCGTCGGGTTGGCGAAGACCTTGTCGCGGGAACTGGGCCCGCACGGCATCACCGTCAACAACATCGCGCCCGGCCGGTTCGACACCGACCGGTTGCGGGCGCTCTCGCAGAAGCGGGCCGAGACGCGCGGCGGCTCGTCGGAAGAGTGGATGGAGCGGTTCGGTCAGGACAGTGCGCTCGGCCGCACCGGCGAGCCGCGTGAGCTGGGCGACGTGGCTGCGTTCCTGGCCTCGGACCGTGCCCGTTTTGTGACCGGGATCACGGTGCCCGTCGACGGCGGGCTTCTGAAGAGCATCTAGCATCTAGGCGGGCCGCGCATCATTACGCGCCCAACACCGTCGGGGCGACCCGGTACTCGAAGGGTAACGACTCCCCACGCCTCTCAAATGAAAAGCAGAATCACGAGAACGGCAAGGCCGCCCGCCACCGTCAGCGTGAGTTGGGCGAGTCTCAGGATGACAATCTCCCGTTCCCCTTCAAGGAGCCACATGCGGCTCATTCATTCGCCTCCGGAAATCTTAACTCTTTCTGCCAACGCTGCCAACGGAAGGACGATGGCCGTCGCGACGAACCAAACGACAGCGACCCCGGCTTGCCCCTGCATCGCGCTCGTTACCGCGTTAAATACTGTCTCGACGCTGGCCGCCAGTGCCACGACCCACACAAGAAAGCGCTGCGAATAGGCTAGGCCGTCCGTCATGTGATCTCAAGTTTGGCTCGTCGACCCTGAGATTTCTTTGGTAATCCCACTTGCAAGAATGCGGCGTACTCGACGGCAAAGCATTGAGAGCCCTCGGCAGTTCTATCGCTGTGCGTACCGCCGTGCTTCTTACGGGTCCGCCCGGCGTCGGCAAGACGACCGTCGTCGTACGCTCCGTCGAACGCCTCCGAGACGAGGGCGTCGGCGTCGCCGGGTTCTGGACCGAGGAGGTGCGCCACGGCGACGGCCGCATCGGGTTCGACATCGTACGCACCGACGGGACGCGGACACCGCTTTCGCGCAAGGGCGCGGAATCCGAGGTCCGCGTCGGTTCCCATGCCGTGCTCGTCGACGCGGCTTCCGAAGCATTTGACGAATCCCGGCGGACACTGGCCACCCTCGACGAGGGCGTCTTCGTCCTGGACGAGTTCGGACCGATGGAGTTCCAGGTGCCCGCGTTCCGGGCGCTGGCGGACGCCGTCCTCGGATCCGACGCGGTCCTCCTTGCCACGTACAAACAAGGTGGCGCCCACGAAATCGTCGGCCGGTTGCGCGGGCTACCGGGCGCCCTCGACTGGACGGTGACGCGGGAGAACCGGGATGGCCTTCCCCGCCAGGCCGCAGACGCGTTGGTCGAGGGCGCGACCGGCAAACGTTAACGACCCGGCGCGGGTTGGCCGGCGCACGGACATGGCGGCGCGAAACGCGGTGGCGGCCAGCGACG
>CAZXJU010000150.1:0-5497 GCA_964641035.1 uncultured Halobacteriales archaeon
GTATCTGCTCGACTGGGAGGAGGAGTTCACCGTCGACGAGAACGGCGTCCCTGACGTCGAAGACCTCGGCGGCGGCTTCGGCGGCGGCTCCGGCGGACGGGCCGCCGGCGGCGCCGGTGGCGACTCGCCGGGCTTCCAGGCAGTCGGCCTGATCGCGGCCATCGGGGCCGCGGCGGCGATCCTGGCCGTCGGACGACGGCGCGACGAGTAAAACCGACGCGCTCCCCTCTTCCCCTTCCCTTTCTCCGTCACGTTTAAGTGGAACACGTGATTGCCGCAGCCCAGAGCCTCATTTTTCGGTGCTTCCCATGACATCCGAGCCCACATCCTCCCAGAAGAAGTCCGCATCCAAGGATTCGCCCGAGGTCCAGAAGAAGCTCGAACAGGTCAGCGGGGGCCTCGACCAGTTGATGGAGGACACGAGCGTCCCGCGCAACATCCGCCGCGGGGCGGAAGAGGCCAAGGAGATCCTGTTTGACACGTCCTCCGCCTTGGATGTGCGCAAGTCGAGCGCCATCAACATCCTGGACGACCTGGCCAACGACCCGAACATCCCGCTGCACGGCCGGACGTTGATCTGGTCGCTAATGAGCCAGCTCGAACCGCTCGCGTGACCGGCGGCCTTATTCGACCTCGAGGATGAGGTCCAACTCGAAGGGGACGTTGAGCGGCAGCTCCGCGGCGCCCAAGGCGAGGCGGCTGTGGCGGCCCGAGTCGCCGAAGACGTCGGCCAGCAGGTCGGAGGCTCCGTTGGTCACGACGTGCACGTCGGTGAACCCGTCCGACGCGGCCACGTGGCCGACGGCGCGGACGACGCGTTTGACCCGGCGCAGGTCGCTGAGGGCGGACCGGGCGACGGCGAGCGCGTTGACGACGCACAGCCGCGCCGCCTCCTGTGCCGTCTCCACGTCGAGCGCGTCGCCCACCTTGCCGGTATAGGCCGGTTTGCCGTCCTTGATCGGGATCTGGCCGCTGATGAACAGGAGGTTGCCGGTGCGTACATACGGGATGTAGGAAGCCACGGGCTTGGGCGGCGACGGCAACGTGTATCCGGCCTGCTTCAGGCGGTCTTCGGGCGTCTGCGCCTCCGTCTTCTGGGTCATAGGGGTCGACCGGGCGCCGAATCCCGCCTGGTCCTTAAGAGCCATCGGGCCGCCCCGCGGCCGCCTCACGTGTTTCCTTATAACCATTTTGAAGAAGCGGTTTATAGCGACGGAGGAGGAACAACACCTTGTGCCGAGGTCGTCTCGCATGAAAACTCTGAACGCCCGTGGACCGAGGAAGTCCGTCGCGTCGGTTGCATCGTGGGTCGCCATCTACGTCCTGGCGGCCTTCCTCGGTCTCGCGGGCCTTGCTTCTGCTGCGCACGGCGGGAACGATCAGATCACGGACCCTTCTGGCGACGCGGTCGCCTCCGCGGAACTCGCGGGGCTGCCCGACGACCCGATGCTGCGTGAGAACCTTACGGCCAACCAGACCCTGGCCGACATCACGCACGTGTGGGTCCAATATGAGACCGCTGAAAGCTTCATGCTGCTCATCCAGGTGGATGACATCCCGGACGGATGGGGGATCCCTCAAGAGCCGCCAGAACACGAAATCTGGTCCATGAACAGCAGCGTGGTCCGCCACGTCGCGCACTTCAACGTCAGCGGCGCCGACTACCATGCGGTCGCGGTCCTTCACAGCGCGTTCGACGGCAGCCTCGTGGCCAGCTTCCACGTGGTCGACGCCGACGGCGGGATGGCGGCCGTCTCCGGCGGCTTCGACACGGCCGAGGACCAGATCTGGTTCCTGCTGCCGAAGGCGCTCCTGGGCGTCACGGACCAATCCGTCCTGACCCAGTTCTTCGTCTATTCCATGGTCGACAACGTCACCGTCGACTTCGCCCCCGACGCCGAGTACCTCGTCGACGCCGGCGAAGAACCTGGTCTGCCCGGGCTGCCGGGCGACCCGGTCGGGGATGTCGGCGAGATCGTCGAAGATCCGCCGGAGGCAGATGACCTGCTCGCGATGGTCGCCGTGCCGGACCACGTCGAACCGCAGTACGGCGCCGAGTACGCCTTCGGGCAGTACACGAAGCCGTCGACCGACGGCGGCTCCGGAGGCGGGGGCTCGGGCGGTGCCGTCACGTCCGCGTTGAAGATCACGGCTGCGGAACTGCAGGGCACCGTCGCCCCCGGCGCAGTCCAGTCCTATCAGCTCACCATCCACAACGAGGGCGCCGCCGCCGACACGGTCCGCTTGTCGTTGAACAACGCGCCGGCCGGCTGGGCGCATGAGCTCTCGGCCGACGCGAAAGGGGAACTCGAGTTGGCTGCCGGCGCGAGCCGGGACGTGAGTCTCTTGGTGAGCGCCGACGGGGACGCCGAGAAGCAGAGCTTCCGCAGCGTGGTAAGCTACGCGTCGTCCGGCGGCCAGAGCGGCAGCGTCTCGATCCTGAACCTGCTGGGCGGCGCCGACGGTCCGGCCGACGGCTCGGGCTCGCAGGACGGCGAAGGCGAAGCCGGCGGGGACAGCCCGGGCTTGGCGCTTGCGATCATCCTGCCGACGCTCGCGTTGGTCGCATGGGCCGCGACGCGGCGCCGCGCCGCGTGACCGGGCACGCCGTCGTCGCGAGACCCCGTGGGCCTCCCTGAACCTTTAAGACGCGCGGCCGATAGCTTCGGTGTCTCCAAGGAGGGACGCTCCTATCGTCAAATGCGTCGCGCTCGTCAAGCAAGTCCTCGACGTCGACCAGATCACGGCCGACGGCGAGGGGAACCTGAAGACCGACGGGGTCCCGCTCAAGATCTCCACGTACGACAAGAACGCCGTGGAGGCAGCGGTCAAGCTCAAGGAGGAGTCGGGGGGCACCGCCGTCGCCGTCGCGACCGGCCCGAACATCAAGGAGGGCGTGAAGGAGGTCCTCGCCATGGGATGCGACGAGGCGTACCTCGTCCCGTCGAGCGCCTTCGAAGGCTCCGACAACCTGGCGGTCAGCCGGGTCCTGGCCAAGGCGATCGAGAAGGTCGGCGACGTCGACGTCGTGACCCTGGGCGAAGGCAGCCTCGATTCGTACTCGAGCCTGCTGGCCGGCCGGTTGGCGGCCCGCCTCGGCTGGCCGATGGTCAGCTACGCCAGCGGCCTCTCCGTCGGGGACGGCAAGGCGGTCGTCACGACCCGCGTCGAAGGCATCGTCGAGCAGTACGAGGTCCCGTTGCCGTGCATCGTGTCGGTCAGCGAGGAGATGAACGAGCCGCGGCTTCCGCCGTTGGTGCAGATCTTGCAGGCGGGCAAGAAGCCGCAGACCGAATGGGGCCTTTCCGACCTCGGCCTCTCCGAGTCCGACGTGGGCGCCGAAGGAAGTGGCATCGAGGTCCTTTCGAACAAGGCGCCGACGATGGACCGCAAGAACGTCGTCTTCGAAGGCGACCCGGACGAGACGGCGCAAGAACTGGCCAAAGCGCTCCAAAAAGAGGGGGTGTTCTAGATGGCGAAAGTCCTCGTCGCCGGTGCCGGCAAGACGCACAAGTTCGAACTCCTGGCCAAGGCGCGCGAGATCGCGGACGCCACCGACGGTCAAGTGCTCGTCACCGCCACCGGGCCGCTTGCGGACGCCGCCGACGAGTTCATCGCCCGTGGCGCGGACGTCGTGCTCGTCAGCCGCGATGAGAAGCTCGCGCCGTACCAGTTCGAGGTGCACGCCACGGCGCTGCTCCAGATCATCAAGGAGCAGGAACCGGACGTCGTGTTGGTCGCGGACTCGGTGCGCGCCCGGGACGTGGCGTCGTGGGTCAGCGCCAAGCTGGAGGTCGGCTGCGGAAGCCAATGGGGAAGCGTCGACCTGCAGGACGGGCGCCTCGTCGGCGGCCGCAGCTACTACTCCGGTCGGAGCATCCTGACCGAGAAGCTGACGCGCGACCCGCAGGTCGCCACCGTCGCCGACCGGATCTTCGAGCCGCTCGATGCCGACGAATCCCGGACCGGCGAGACCGTCGACCTGGAATTGGACCTGCCCGACCCGGCGGCGAAGCTCGTCAAGCATGAAGAGGAGAAGAAGGAGGGGGCGAACCTCGAGGAGGCCGACGTCGTCGTCTCGGCGGGCCGCGGCATCAAGAACGAGGAGGACCTCAAGATGGTTCACGAACTGGCGGAGCTCCTGGGTGGCGCCGTCGGCTGCACCCGGCCGATCGCAGCCGACCTGAAATGGCTCGGCGACGAGCACTGGATCGGACTCAGCGGCCACAAGGTGAAGCCGTTGGCTTACATCGGCCTGGGCGTCAGCGGCCAGATCCAGCACGTCACCGGCATGCGGGACAGCAAGCTGATCATCGCCATCAACAAAGACGAGGAGGCGCCGTTGGTGCAGATCAGCGACTACGCGATCATCGACGACCTCTACAAGGTCGTCCCGAAACTGATCGAGAAGATCAAGGCCCTCAAGGACGGCGGTTGAATCGGCGACAAAAGGCCAAGGCAAGCCCTTATAGCCTGGGTGTTCCGTAAAACCATATCATGCCCTCGGGCCCCACGCTCCCACCCCGGTTCTCGAAGCTGGAACTGGATCAGCTACGCAAGATGACCCCGGCTCGGCGATTGCGCGTGACGTTCCGTCTCGTCGATCTGGCTTGGCGCATGAACCCCGATGGATGCCGGAGGCGGACGAAGTGGAAGTACCGACAAGCGAAAACTTCTTCCTGAAATATACCGGGGCCCTCGGGGAGGCCGACCTTCCGTACATGGTCGTGGGCGCTTTTGCCGCCGCCGCGTACGGCGAACCCCGTTTCTCACAAGACTTGGACATCGTTATCCACCTGCCCTTCGCCGATTCCGAGCGGGTACAGGCGGTCATGGAGGCAGCGGGGTGCAACGAGTTTCAAGAACGGCGAGACCCCCAATGGGGCCATCGGCTCGTGGCCATGACGCCGGAGGAGATCCCCATCGAGTTTTTTTTTACCCCCGATCATCCGCTGTTCAACCGTGAGTTCGATCGCCGGCGGCTCGTGGACGTGGGCGAAGGATCGGCGTGGTTCGCCAGCGCAGAAGACATGATCTTGCGAAAGCTTGTGAACACAAAGCTTCGCCGGAAGCACGACTTGCGCGACGCGGTCGCCATGCTGGCGGTTCAAGGAAACGGGATTGACTTGGCGTACCTTCGCGCCCACTGTCGCCCCCAACGGGTGTGCGCGCTGTTGGAAGCGGCCATCGAAGAGGCAAGACGCGAAGGCGCGTAATCGGCCGCGTCAGGTGCACGAGGCCGCATCACGAACCCCAGCCGTGCTGGGCGGTCTTAACGGCCGCAATCGTGCAAGCGGCGCGATCCGCCGTCCCTACAGGTCCATGCGGGCCATCCGCTGCTCGCGCCGCTTGTTCTCCAGGAACCGGTAGACGCTGGCGTGCTCCGAACCGGACAGGAGCATGTCGATGGCGGTCTTGGCCGCCTCCATTGAATCGATGTCGGAGATCATGCTCACCGTGTGCCCGTAGATGGACAGGTGGCAGCCGGTCAGTTCCT
>CAZXJU010000151.1:0-5479 GCA_964641035.1 uncultured Halobacteriales archaeon
ACGGGGCGGTTGAGGGCGTGGGCGTAGCCGAGTTCGACGCAGGTGCCGGCGTCGGCGTCGACGCCGTCGAGGAGGGCGACGACGGCGTCGCACGAGTCGACGCGGCCCAGGAGGGTCCGGGCGCGGTCGCGTGCGTCGTCGGCGTCCTCCGTCGGTTCGACGGGGACTTCCTTGTGTGGGACGACGGCGCGGTGTTCCAGCTCGTGGATCGTCTGGGCGATCGTGTCGAGTACGTCGCGGTCTTGGGGAGTGAACAGGGGTCCGGCGACGTAGACGCGTGCCACGGACCGCACCAAACGGCGGCGGCGTTAAAACGTGTCGACCGCGCGCGGGCGGGGCCTACGGTTGGGCGCGTTGGCGTGCGCGGTGCACGGCGGGCAGGAAGATGGTGGTGAAGAAGGCGAGGATGAGGGCCACCAGGGCGCCGAAGGCGAAGATGGTGGCGGCGGTTGCGATGAGTTTGCCCAGCGTGTCGAAGGTGTCCCAGTAGACGATGGTGGCCAGGCCGACCAGGAGGGTGCCGATGCCGGCGACCACCATGAGGATCCAGGCGAGGAAGAGGCTGGGGCGTGCGTTGGGTGTCGGTTCGGGCATGGGGTTCACCGGACGGTGACTTCGCGCCAGTCGACGCCGGCGGTGCGAAGTCCGAACTTGGGCGTCAGCGGCATCCGGCGCTTGTGTTGGGTGGTCTCTCGCAGGTGGGCGATGCGGTTGACCTCGGACCGGTCCAGGTCGAGGGCCTCGGCGATGAGGTTGCGGTCCAGGCGGATCTCGAGTCCGAGCAGGATGCGGTCGAGGGTCTCGTAGGGAAGACCGAGTTCGTGTTCGTCGGTCTGGCCTTTCCAGAGGCCGGCCGACGGAGGCTTCGTCCGGACGCGTTCGGGGAGCCCAAGGTGGTCTGCGAGGAGGCGGACCTGGGTCTTGTAGAGGTCGCCAAGGGGTTGGACGTCGACGCCGCCGTCGCCGTATTTGGAAAAATACCCGCAAAGGAGCTCACTCTTGTTACCGGTGCCGAGGACGAGCGCGTCCTCGCGGTAGGCGGCTTCGTGCAGTTGGATCATGCGCACGCGTGCGGCGGCGTTGCCGCGTCCTTGCTTGGAGAAGCCGGCATGCTCTTCTTCGAGCGCGTCGACCGTCTTCGCGATGGGGAGGGTGCGTGCTTCAAGTCCGAGGTGGTCGGCGACGGCGTTGGCGTCCTCGAGGTCTTGGTCGTCGGTGGTGGCCGAGGGCAGGATGTAGCCGATCACGTGGTCGGGCCCGAGGGCGCGGGCGGCCAGGGCGGCACTGACGGCGGAGTCGAGGCCGCCGGAGAGGCCGACGACGGCCTTCGCCTTGCCGGCGCCGGCAAAATAGTCCTTGAGGAAGCGGACGACGACGCGTTCGGCGTCCTCCGGGTCGACGGAGACGCGCAGCGTGATGTTGCCGGCGACCATGGCCGGCGCGTTCCAGGGTCGTCGTACTTAAAAGGGTTCGTGGAGTTGGTCGTCGGCGTGAAGCTCACTTTCGTGACGGAGCGCCCGCAAGTGGGGGATCAGGAGGCCAACCTCAAGACGGTGGAGAAGCACTTGGCGGAGGCGACCGGCGACGTCGTGCTTTTCGGGGAGCTCTTCACCAGCGGCTACATGGCCCAGGACGACCACGTGCGGCTTGCGTTGGACGTGGCCGGCGACGAGTTCGGCCGGTTGAAGGACGTGGCCAGGGAGCATGACCGGAGCGTCATCTTCGGGTTCACTCGGGGCGATCCGGACCGGCGCGGCGTCTGCTACGACTCGATGGCGCTCGTGACGCGCCATGGCGAGGTCGATTGGTACGACAAGTGGTATCTTGCGAACTTCGGGCCGTTCGAGGAGAAACTCTACTTCGACGAGGGCGAACGGCTCAAACTTTGGGAGGTCGACGGCGTGAAGATCGGGCCGCAGGTCTGCTACGACATCTTCTTCCCCGAGATCACGAAGGCGTACTCGTTGATGGGCGCGGACCTGTTGGTGAACCTCTCCTGTTCGCCGAACGTCAGCCGCGCCTTCTTTGAGGCATTGTTCCCGGCGCGCGCCATCGAGACGGGGTGCTTCTTCGCGTACTGCAACGTGGCGGGGACGCAGGAGGACCTGGTCTTCTGGGGCGGTAGCCAGTTGTGGGGTCCGCGTGGGGACCTGAAGGTCAAGGCGCCGTACTACGATCCGAGCGTCATCGATTACGAGTTCGACCTGGCGGAGGTGGAGACGGCGCGGCCGTTGCGGCCGACGGCGCGCGACACGCGTGCGGCCATGGTCGACGCGATGCGTCACGCGTTGGACCGCCAGGCGGAGCGGTGAGCCGCGTGCGGGTCGTCGGCCTGGTCTCCGGCGGCAAGGACTCGTGGTACGCCGTCCACTTGGCGCAGCAGATGGGGTGGGAGGTGACGGGCCTGGTGACGGTGCGTCCGGGTTCCCCGGAGTCGCACATGTACCATCATCCGAACACGCAATGGGTGGCGATGCAGGCGAAGGCGGCCGGCCTAAGCCACGTGTACGTCGATGCGCCGGCGGAGGCCGAAGGCGAGCTGGGGCCGCTGGCCAAGCATTTGGCGGGCGTCGACGCCGACGGGTTCGTCTCGGGAGCCGTCGCGTCGGAGTATCAACGCACGCGGCTGGAACGGATCGGCGTGGAGACGGGCCTCAAGAGTTTCGCGCCGTTGTGGCACAAGGAGCCGGTCACGTTGTTGCGGTCGATGGTCTCGGGCGGGTTCGACGTACGTGTGGCGCACACGGCGGCCGACGGGTTGGACGGGTCGTGGCTGGGCCGACGACTGGATGTGGCGGCGATCGAGGACCTGGTGGCCCTTGAGGAGGCGCGAGGGGTGCATCCCGGCGGCGAAGGGGGGGAGTTCGAGACAATCGTGTTGGATGCGCCGATGTTCTCGTTCCGGTTGGAGCAGGACATGGCCGACCGGGTGGTCGGGCGGGACGTCGGCACGTGGAAGATCCGCCGTTTGAAGGCGGTGACGAAGTAGGGGCCGCGGCGGTCGCGGGGTCCGTGTCAGGTTGGTACGGCGACGTGTTCGCCGACCAGCTCGTCGTCCGGGGGGTCGTCCGGTTCGTCGGCGGTGCTGGATGCATCTTTCTCTTGCTTGGGCGCCGGCGGCGTCTTCGGAACGGTGAACGCGAAGACGCTTCCCTGGCCGGCACCGTCACTGGTCGCGTAGATCTGGCCGCCATGCTGGTCGACGATGCCCTTGGAGACGTAGAGCCCGAGGCCGGTTCCGTGTTCGCCCTTGGGCGCCCGCTCGTGGACCTGTTTGAACGGCGCGAAAAGCTGGTCCAATTGGTCTGCTTCGAGTCCGACGCCGGTGTCGTGGACCTCGATGCGTACGTCGTCTCCGGCGGTCGTGGCGACCACGCGGATGGTGCCGTTGGCGGGGGTGAACTTGATGGCGTTGGACAGGAGGTTGGTGAGCACTTGGTTGATCCGCCGGAAGTCGATCGTGGCGTGGACGTCGGGGTCGATGTCGGAGTCCAGCGAGATTCGGTCCCGTTCGGCGAGGTTGCGGAAGACGTCGACGGCCTCGTGCACCAGCTTCGATACGTTCGTTTCGGTCGGCACGAGGTGCAGGCGTTCCGCATGCATCCGCGCGGCGTCCAGCATGTCCTCGGTCAAGTCCCGCAGATGGATGTAGCTGCGTTGCATCCGGCCGAGGCTGGCCTGTTGCTTCTCGGACACGGCGCCGAGTTCGCCGGTGCTCATGAGGTGAATCTCGACCGACAGCGGCGACAACGGGTTCTTGAGTTCGTGGGCCGCCATGCCGACGAACCGCGCGCGGAACTCGGCCATCTCTTCGATTTTCGCCATTTCGTGGCGGGCCGTACGGTGCATGGCGGCGACGGCCTCGGCGTGTTTACTCTCGGTGACGTCTTGGGCCACGCCGACCAGGCGACGGTCGTGGGCGCCGACGAGGTAGCTTCCTCGGTTGTGCAGCCAGCGGACGGTGCCGTCACGGTGGACGACGCGGTGTTCGAAATCGAAGGATTCGCCTCGCTCGGCGGCGCTGCGCAGGGTACCGTCCACCCGTCTTCGGTCGTCGGGATGGATCCGTTTGAGGACGACGTCGTAATCGAGCGCGCCGGCCGTGGCCGGTACGTCGAACAGGCGATACATCTCTTCGGTCCACCACACCTTGTTGGCCAGCGGGGCCCATTCGGCCGACCCGACGTGGGCGACCCGTTGGGATTCCTCCAGGCGATTCTTCGTGCGCGCGAGTTCCTGCTCGGCGTCCTTCTCCTTGGTCCGGTCGACGACGACGAGGATGGCTTCCGTGTCCCTGGCGGGCGCCAAGAACGCCGCCACGGATACCGGGACGCGGCCGCCGTCTTTTCGCTCCAGCTCGGTGTCGTACGGTGGCGCCGCCCCCTCGGCGACCAACAGGTCGAACATGGTCCGGTCGTCCCGACGGCGCGACCGGGGCATCAGTGACTCCCAATGGATGTCTCCGGCTTCGAGTGCGGCGCGGTCGTGTCCGATGAAGTCGAGCAGGGTGTCGTTGGCTCCGATCACGGTGCCGCTGGGCAGGTCCACGACGGCGGCGCCCGCGATCGAGGAGGCGAACAGGCGGTTGAGCCGCGTGACGGCGCGGTTCTTGCGGTCCGCATCCTGCTTCTGGCTGGTGACGTCGTGAAGTTCGGCGGTCACGAAGACGTCGTCCCCCAGGGTGATCGGTGCCAGCCGCAGGTCGACGGGCATGTCGGTGCCGTCGTCGCAACGGACGCTCAGGCCGTGGACGACGTCGATGGGGTGCTTGTCCTGGGTTTCGAAATAGTCGCGGACGTGCCAGTCGCGGCTGCGGACTTCGTCGGGCGCGACGAGCTCGTCGACGGGCCGGCCGACCAGGTGCTGTTTTGCGCTGCATAGGGTCTGGGCCGCGCTCTCGTTGGCCGCGCGGATGACGCCGTGCCGATCGATGATTAATAGGGCACCAGGCGTCGCGTCGACGATCCGGTCGAGGTCCGTGGGCTCCCTTTTTTCCGACATTTCGTACCCGGTCCAATGTCGGCCGGGTGTGGCGCAGGCGCGTAGGCGACCGCGCCGGTCCGGTGAACGTGCTGTTCTAGTACGCTGCAGCCCTATATACTCTTTCTACCCTCAGACGGTTGTCCATACATGTGTACAAACAAGTGGTGGTTCCAACTGGAAAACCATGGCCGAAACGCCCTTGCAACAGGGGTAAAACCAAGAGGAATTGTGATTGCGATTCGGGCGGTACGACGCTGATATCGTTTTCTTCTTCTCATAAAATGGAAAAATTCCCGATATTTGAGCGCATGAACTGGTATCGACCGCTGTCGAAGACGCCGTCGCGCCGCCCGGCCTAGGTCCGATGCGCTTAATTACCAGGGGGGTCTAAACGCCTCCTGGACCGCTTATAACGTGGTCGTGACCTCCCCATGAAGCTGAACCCGACGCGCGTCAAGCACCGCGAACGTGAGCCGAAGGAGCGTTCGCAGACGTA
>CAZXJU010000152.1:0-5459 GCA_964641035.1 uncultured Halobacteriales archaeon
TAGGGTTTCGACGTTCTATCCAATAAGCGCTTTTAACCAGGTCCGGCTCAACAGGATACCATGAGCCGTCCGTGGGTCCCGCTCGTCGTCCTCATCGCCTTAGCGCCGCTGGCCGCCGCGCAGGGCGACGGGCACGTCGATGGCCACGCCCCGTTGGACCTGCACGGCGACCTTCTCGTCGAGGCCCCCGGCCTGCGCCTCTACCACCACGCCTCGGCCACGGACGCCCTGGCCGGCACGGTCTACCGCGGCGTCCTCTACGAGGTCTCGCATCCCGAAGGCGGCGAGCCCCAGCAACGGGTCGTCCGGCAGATCGATCCGTCGCAACCGGCGGACTTCCGGTTCGAACCGGGCGCCATCGCGACCGCGGAGTTCTCCAAAGGCCTGCGGTTCCAGGTGGCGCCGACCGGCCTCGACACCAACGAGACGCCCACGTTGGGGCCCGTCGCGCACGCCGGCCCGAACCCGGCCCAGTCCACCGCTCTCGAGAGCGACGGCCCCGACGACCCGTGGGCCACTGTGCCCGCCTATCCGACCAGTGCCTTCCTAGTCGCCCCTTCCGGCGGCCTCAACACCACCAGCCCGTTGACGGTCACGCTCCACGCCGGCAACCTCACCCTCACGCCGTCCGGCCAGGCGCCGGCCCAGTACCAGGCGCGCGTGGTGACCCAGACCAGCGGCTCGCCGGGACCGCTGCCGCTTCCGCCGGACCCGTCGCCCGAGTACGAGGTGGCGGTATCCTACGTGCTCAACATGACGCTGGCCGTCACGAGCCTCCGGTCCGGCGGCGCCGACGCGGCGCTCGCCCATTGGACCGGCTCGGAGGACGCGACGGCCCCGTCCGTCGACGCGGCCGCCGGGCATTGGCCGCGCGACGCCTTGGACTCGTTGGCGGCCGCCCGGGCCGCCCTCGGCGTGCCCGCCACCGTGCTCGCCGCCGACAACCTCACCCTCAGCCTGGACGGCGTCGCGCGGCTTCATGACGTCGTCGACCCGCAATCCGTCGGGGCCGCCGGCGTCGAACCCGGCGACACGCTCGAACTCGGCGGCGACCTCATCCTGCAACCGGTCGCTCCGGGAGAGGACGCCCGCCGGTTCCGCCTCCTGGTCGCCGGACGCGTCGACCACGTGGGTCCCGGCCCCGCCGATGGGGACGAACCATGGCGCGACGTGGCCCTTTGGGGCGGCGTCGGCCTGGTGGCCGCCGTCGGCACGGCGTGGGCCTGGCCCGCCATCAAGTTCGGGGCGGCCCGATACCTGCTCGTGCCGCTCTACGCACGGATCCACCGGGAGGAGGTGCTCGAACACCCCGTCCGCGACGACATCCTCTCCACCGTCTCGCAGGAGCCCGGCATCAGCGCCAGCGAACTCGGACGACGGACCCAGTGCGGCTGGGGGACCCTCGTATACCACCTGTCCGTGCTCGAACGGGAGAAAATGGTGTGGAGCGCGCGCGAGGGCCGCCACCGCCGGTATTTCGCCCAGGGCGGCGTCAACTACTCCGACCGGGACGCCATCGGCCTGCTGCGCAACACATCCAGCCGCCGCCTGGCCGACGCCGTCCGGGCCAGCCCCGGCATCATCCAGAAGGACCTGAGCCGCATCCTCGACCTGTCGCCCAGCACCGTCGCATGGCACGTCGAACGGCTGGAAGGCGCCGGCCTCGTCCTCAAGGAGGCCGATGGCCGGCAGGTACGCTACTACCCGAGCGGCCGGCTCGACGACCTGGTCCGCCAGGTCGAGATGGCGTGATCCCCTGGGGTCAACGGTTTTAAGCGGGTGGCTTCATGGCCGGACCGGTCGACGGCGATGAAAGAACTGGTGGTAAAGCTCACGAATCAGCCCGGCGAGGCGCACACGGTGGCCAAGCTGCTGGGCGAGAACGGCATCAACATCGTCGCCGTGGCGGTCATCGCCAGCGGCGAGACCGCCAACGTCCACCTCGTCGTCTCCGACCCGGACGCCGGCGAGAAGCTCCTCAAGGAGAAGGGGTACCACCTGACCAGCGGCGAAGTCCTCGTGCTCGAACTGCTCCACTCGCCGGGCGAACTGGCGCGCCTTACCGGCCTGTTGGCCGACCACGACGTCAACATCACACTCCTTTACGGGTCCGGCGCGAAAGGGCACGAGGCGCAACTCGTCCTCGGCGTCGACGATCTGGCCAAGGCCAAAGAAGCCTTGGAAATGGACTGATGCGCCGCCCCGCCACGGTACGCATCCTCGGCATCCTCCTGGCCGTCCTGTTGGCCGGTTGCGGCGCCCCCGATGCGCCGGCGCCGACCACGCCACCGCCACCGCCGATCGGCGAAGGCGGCCTCTTCCTGGTGGACGAGACCGACGACGCAGCCCCGCATTGGGACCTGCGCAACGCCAGCGTCATCAACCTCAACGGCTCCTTCGTCGTCAGCATGGTCTTCGAGAACGTCACGGCCGGCAACCCAATCCCCTTCTACAACGTCACGATCGAGGTCGAACGCCACGCGGGTGGTACCGTCCAATTGTGGGCCGCCTTGGTCGTCGACCCGTCGCGCCACACCGGCACGCGGCCCGTCGGCGGCGGCTTCTTCGACGGCGAGCCGGAGACGTGGGAACCCTGCCACGTGATCAACACCGGCACGCCGGCGACCGTGAACCACGAGATTCTGAACCACCGGTCGGACCTGCTGGACGGTGGCGTATTGACGCGCCTCGACGTCGTCGTCACCAATCACACGGGCCACGTCCAGGACACCGCACAGGCCGAGGGCGCCTTCACCCTTGCCGGCGGACCAAACCCGTACCCGCCGCCGGATGGCGACCGTCCGGACGACTTCTACTGTCCCCTCGTGTACGACCCGGGGAGCCCCCAGAACCCCCAGCAGGGCCCCTGACCCGTCCTACGGCGGGTCCCTTCCGGGCCGTTTCGGGTTCAATGGGCATCCAACAACCCTTATACGCGGGACCGGCGCTCAAATGATGCATACCATGCGGCATGTCGCGTTGGCCGTCACAATCCTCCTGGTCTCGGTCGGTCTGGCCGGGTGTGCCGACGACGAGCCAGCCGAAGGCAACGAGCTGCCGGCCGGATGGGACGAGGAGGTGCCGGAGGAGAGCCGCCTGGCCGACGTGCCGTACTACACGTTGCGCGCATCGACGACGTTCTTGGCCAAGAACGTCTCGTACGCCCGCTACGTCTTCCACGTCCCCGAGCCGATCGACGGCGTCGCCGTCTTCTTCACCACGACCAACGGGTTCAGCCAGGCGCCGGCGCCCAGCATCGACGACGACGAGTACCATTACGAGTTCATGCAGCTGCGGCCGCTGGGGGCCCAGGTGGACGTGGTGAACGTCGACGCGTCCTCCGAGTTCGAGCAGGGAAGCACCGGCCACGTCTTCACGCTCACCTATCTCTACGGCAAAGGCACCGACTACCAGTACCTCGCCCCGTTCGACGGCAACCCGTACAATTGGACGCTCGAGGAGGGCTTCTACGAAGTGGTCATCGCCAGCGATGAGAAGCTCACGATCGGCGTGAACCTCGCCCTTGGCACCGACTATTGGCACACGTTCTACCATCCGCAGGTCCTGGGTGACAGCCGGGCCGTCAGTTTCCGCTTCATCGGCGAGGTGATCGATTGGCCGCTTCCGTACGACGAACCGTACACGGCGGAGGTACGGTCGTCGGTCCGCGTGGCCGACGACGAGATCCTGAACCTCTTCGTCTTCGCCGACCTCATCTACGACGCGCGGCCGCTGGGCCTGGACGCGTCGGTCGCGGTCGAGGCCTCTGGCGAGGCGCGCATCGTGGTCGACGGACAGGAGGTCAACGAGCGTCTGGCGGTGACGACGACGACCGCCCAGCGGGCGCAGGCGTTCGCGTACGGCGCCCTGTTCAACCGGCCGGGCCCGTACGACGGCGGGGCGGGCGCCACCGTCACGTTCGACGAGGAGGTGTCCGTGGCGGCCGTCCGGGTCGTGCAGACGATGATCTTCGGGATCGCCGAACACCCCACCCAGCAGGTCGAGGGAATGCCCGCGCCGGCCGCCTGAAACCTTTATCCAGTACGGCGGCTTGCCGAGCCTCGGTGGTCGGCATGAAGCAGATTCTTGCAGTAGGAATGATGGTCGTCGCCTTCGGGCTCAGCGGATGCATGGGCCTCGGGGACAATGTCTCAAAGACGTACGACGACGCGAACAGCCACTACGGGGAGAAGGTCGAAGGCGGCGTCTCCGAGGACAGGACGATCTCTGTCCCCGGCGGCACCGGAAACCTACGCGTAGCCCTCGCGATCAAGGCGTCGGGCGGCGTGAATTTCGAACTCATGAACCCTCTCGGCGTGGAGGTCGCGGAACTCAACCAGGGTGGCGCCGTCGATAAGAAGGACGACTCGTGGTACTCAACGTCGGACCCGATGCAGGGCGACTGGGAGATCGAGATCAACGTGGGCGGCTCCGGCTCGTACTCCGTCGGCTTCTACTACTCCTGATCGGCCGAAAGCGTCTTAGCGCGTCGGGGGCCTGTGCGTCGTCCCCATGGTCGAGATTGATCAGCCGGCGTGCGCTATCTGCGGCGGCTGCGTCGGCATCTGTCCGCACGACGCGCTGCAGCTGCGTTTCGGGGAACTGATCCTGGACCGGGCCGCCTGTACCGAATGCAACCTGTGCGTGGCGTTGTGCCCGGTCGAGGCGATCGCGCCGGCCCGTCCGTTCACGAACGCCCAGTCATGATTACCCTGATGCATCGATGGGCGAGTTACGTATTAATAACGCCATGGGTTAGGAAGGGCCAGAGACCGTTGCGAGGCCCTTCATGAGTTATCTTATCACCAGCGAAAGCGTCACCGAGGGCCATCCAGACAAGATCTGCGACCGGATCAGCGACGCGGTCCTCGATGCGTACTTGAAGCAGGATCCGGAGGCGCGCGTGGCCTGCGAGACCGTCGTCACCGGCAGCCTCGTGTTCATCACCGGCGAGATCACCGCCAAGGACGACGTCCGCGTCGACGTGCGGCAGGTCGCGCAGGACGTCATCGAAGAGATCGGGTACACCGAACCCGCCACGGGGTTCTCGCACGACACCGCGACGATCATGGTCGCCCTCAAGGAGCAGTCGGGCGACATCAGCCAAGGCGTCGACGGCGGCGGCGCCGGCGACCAGGGCCTCATGTTCGGCTACGCGACCAACGAGACGAAGACGTTCATGCCGCTCACCATGGACCTGGCGAACCGGCTGGCGCGCCGGTTGGCGGCGGTCCGCAAGGACGGCACGTTTCCATACCTCCGGCCTGACGGGAAGACGCAGGTCACCATCGAGTTCTCCGACGCCGGCGAGCCGACGCGCGCCAAGGCCGTGGTCCTGGCCGCGCAACACGCCCAGGAGGTCGAAGAGTCCCAGGTCGCCGACGACCTTCGGGAACACGTGATCGCGCCCGTCCTTGGGGACCTGTTGGACGACGAGACGGAGGTCTACGTGAACAAGA
>CAZXJU010000153.1:0-5407 GCA_964641035.1 uncultured Halobacteriales archaeon
TCGCGCCGCGGACCACGCCGTCGGCGCCCGCATACCGGGCGCGGTCGCCCAACCGCTCCTCGATGCGCAACAGTTCGTTGTACTTCGCGACCCGGTCGGAACGGCTCAGACTGCCGGTCTTGATCTGCCCCGTCTCCCACGCCACCGCCAGATGGGCGATCGTCGCGTCCTCCGTCTCGCCCGACCGGTGGCTGACCACGCGCCCATACCCGTGTTCAGCCGCCATATCCTGCGCCCGCTTCGTCTCCGTCAACGTCCCGATCTGGTTCACCTTGAGCAGGACCGCGTTGGCCACGTCGTCGTCGATGCCGCGCTTCAGGATCGCCGGGTTCGTCACGAAGACGTCGTCGCCGACCAGTTGCACCCGGCCGCCCAACGCCTTGGTATGGGCGACCCAGCCTTCCCAGTCCTGCTCGCCCATGCCGTCCTCGATCGAAACGATCGGGTACGCATCGAGCAGCTCCGCGTACAGGTCATCCAGTTCGCCCGCGGACACGGTGCGGCCTTCGCCAGCCAGGTCGTATCCACCGTCCGCCTGGAATTCGCTGGCGGCCACGTCCAACGCGAGCGCCACGTCGCCGCCTGGGTCGTACCCGGCGGCTTCCACGCCCTTGACGACGAGCTGGAGTGCCTCCTCGTTCGACTCGACCTGCGGGGCGAAGCCGCCCTCGTCCCCGACGTTGGTCGACAAGCCACGCGCCTTGAGCACCCCTTTGAGTGCGTGGAACACCTCCGACCCGGCCCGCAACGCCTCCGAGAAGGATTCGAAGCCGACCGGTGCGATCATGATCTCCTGGAAGTCCAGGTTGTTGTCCGCGTGGGCGCCGCCGTTGAGGAAGTTCATCAACGGCAAAGGCAGCAGCGTGGCCTGCTCGGAAAGCGCCTCGTAGAGCGGCCGGCGGTCCCGGTCGGCGATCGCATGCGCGAACGCCAGGCTCACCGCCAGCACCGCGTTGGCCCCCAGCTTCGACTTGTTGTCCGTGCCATCCAATTCGATCAACGCGTCGTCGACGTCCGTCTGCGTCTCGAAGGATGTGCCGACCAGCGCCTGGGCGATCGGGCCGTTCACGTTGGCCACCGCCTTCGAGACGTCCTTGCCGCCGAAGCGGGACGCGTCCTCGTCGCGCAGCTCGAGCGCCTCGCGACTGCCGGTCGATGCGCCGCTGGGGACCATCGCCCGGCCGAACCCGCCGCCGTCGAAGCCGAGTTCGCATTCCACCGTCGGGTTGCCCCTCGAATCGAGCACCCGCCGTCCCTTCACTCCGCCGATCCGTGCCATCGAGGCGGGCAAGCCCTCGCAGGACTAACAAGCTTTCCCGGCCGGCCGCCGGCGCCCTCCGACGACCCGTCCATACGCGGGTTTGGGTTCATCTGCCAGGCGAGAACGGAAATAACAGGACCAGCTACGCCGGCCCAGTCGTTCCCGGTGGAGGGGACGTCCCGACCGACAGCTAGGAGGAGGATTAGGGTGGAATTGTTTCTGACGGGGTCCGCGAACCTCGTGTACGCGATGGTGTTCCTGACGGTCGCCGAAGGCATGCGACGCAAGGTCAAGGGCCTCATGGTGCCGTTCGCCGCGCGCGCGTTCACCGCCTGGTGGTACATCATGGCCGCGCAGGCATTGACGCTGGCGACCTGGCAACTAAGCGGATGGGCCGGCTTCATGGACCTCCGCTTCTTCCAAGCGCTGTTCGTCCTTAGCCTGCTCTTCGCGGCGCTGCAGATCTGGGCGTTGGGCCACTTCATCCTCTACATCTGGGGCGGGTTCCAGAGCCGCATCGGAATCCCCTTGGCGGTCTTCTCCGCCGCATACTTTCTCTATTTCGCCTTCCTGCTTATGCCACTGCAGGCCGGCGCCCAGGCCGGTCAATGGGCCATCGGATTCAGCCTGGTCGGCGCGATCCCGTACTACGAGGTCCTCGTCACGCTCTTCTTCCTGCCGTTCTTCACGCTTCTTAGCGCCTACTACCTGCTCGCGCTCCGGTCGCGGTCCGAGGCGAAACGCGTCCGCGTAATCGTATTGGGCACGGCCGCGGCCTTGTGGAACGTCACCCAGGTCGGCCAGTTCGCCACCCAGGGTGTCGCCGACACGCCGTTCATGGGCGTCCTGGTCGCGCTCAACCTCGTCTGGGCGTTGATGCTCTACGTCACATACTACCCGCCGAACTTCCTGAAGCGGACGTTCCGGATGCCCAGCCTCGTCGACGAGGCGACCGTCTGAACGCGAAGCGCCCCGGCCGCACGGACCGTTCTCGTTTCGTACGAACAGCCTTATAACGGGAACGCGCCGAGGACACCTCGGCGGTACGGGGTCGGATTGCGGCGGTGACCGGTGGAATGGAACTGGGGTTGACGGCGGCAGGCAACGTCCTGTACGCCGGCGTGTTCGCGTTGGTCGGACTCGGCATGCGACGTCGTTTTCACGACCCGCGACGCCCGTTTGCCGCCGGCGCCTTCGTCCTCTGGTGGTTCGTGATGGCGGCCCAGGCGGCGACCTTCGCCCTCGCGCAGACGAGTGTGCTCCTGGGTTTCGACTCGTCGATGCTGCACCGGAGCCTGTTCACGCTGGCGCTGCTGTTCGCGTCGCTCCAGATCTGGGCGCTCGGCCACTACATCCTATACTTGTGGGGCGCCGACACGCACCGCGCCCGAATCCCGTTGATGGTGTTCAGCGCCGGTTACTTCCTCTTCTTCTTCATCCTGTTGGCCATCGTCGGCGGGCAGGGCGTCGTGGCCGGCACGTGGGGCGCCGGCCTGGACCTACGAGGCGTGGCCGACGACCTGCCGTTCGTCAGCGTACTCCTCGTGCTGCCGGTATTCACGCTGATCTCCGCCTACTTCGTCCTCGTGTTCCGTGCCGAGACGCCGACGCAGAAGGCCCGCGTGCTCGTCCTGGGTACGGCGGCCGCCGTCTGGAACCTAGCGCAGATGTCCCAGTTCGCCGCCCAGGCGGGCCGGGACGGGCCGCTGCACGGCGTGATCATCGCGCTCAACCTCGCGTGGGCGCTCCTCTTGTGGGTCACGTACTACCCACCGGCCGCCGTTCGCCGCATCTTCGGGATCAAGGGCTTGGACGTCGCCTCCGGCGTCGACAGAGGCGCTTAAGTCGCGCCGACCCATCCGCGGCCTGATGGAGCAGGAACCGACACCCGGACCCCGCGGCGACGCGGCCTCCGCCGCCCCGCCATCGCCGCCGGCGCCACCAGGCCCGTCGCCGCGCGACGAACGCATGTTTTCCACCTTCGTCCACCTGAGCAGCCTGTCCGCCTACGTCGGCGTCCCGTTCGGCTGGTTCCTCGGCCCGCTAATCCTGTGGTTAATCAAGAAAGACGAATCGCCGATGGTCGACCGCCACGGCCGCACGGCGATGAACTTCAACCTCACCCTCACGATCGTCTTCGCCGTCCTGTACGTCCTCGGGATCCTCGCCTTCTTGGCCGCGTACGTCGCCACCGGAGCATCGTTCGACCCGCCGGACCCGGCTTGGCCCTTGCCCACGTTCGGCCTGCCGCTTGTCGGGTTCTTCATCGTCGGCCTGGGCGGCGTCGCCCTGGTCGTAGTGCACGTGACGTTCACGGTGATCGCTGCCACGCACGCCAACAAGGGCCAACCGTACGAGTACCCGCTCGCCATCCGCTTCTTCGAGTGACCCGGTCACCCGGACCGCAGCTCGCCGAGCCGGGCCGGCAACTCGGCGACCTTGACACGCTCCTGTTCGGCGGTGTCCCGGTCGCGGATCGTCACGGCGTCGTCCTCGAGCGTCTCATGGTCTACGGTCACGCAGAACGGCGTGCCGATCTCGTCCATGCGGGCGTACCGGCGTCCGATGCTACCGGAATCGTCGTAGAGGGCGCGGAAGCCGGCACGCCGCAGCGACGCCTCGACCTGGAGCGCCTTCTCGTCCATGCCGTCCTTGGTGAAGAGCGGGAACACGCCGACCTCGACCGGCACCACCGTCTTCGGAAGGCGGAGGAACCGGAACGTCTCGTTTTCCTTCTCCTGCTCTTCGTACGAGTGCTCGAGCGCCGCGTAGAGTATCCGGTCGACGCCGAACGACGGCTCGATCACGTTGGGGACGAACGGGTCGCCGGACCGCGTCTCCTCCCGTTCCACCCGCTCGAACGCCTCCGCGGGCACCTCGACCGGCTCGCCGTCGACCTCGACCTCGATGGGTCCGGATTCCCACGCCGTGACGGCCTCTTCGTCGACGGCCTCCAGTGCGGACGCGACCGCCTTCGCCTTCTGGCGGAACAGCGGACCGAGCTTCGCGTGCACCGGCTCGAACCGGACGACCGTCACGCGTTTCGGCTCGTCGTACTTCCGCACGGCCTGCATGGGCGTGCCGCTGTGGCGGGCATGCTGCGTCAGGTCGTAGGCGGACCGGTCGGCGACGCCCACGCATTCGACCCAGCCGAAGCGTTCGCTGTGGAATTCGGCGTCCCAGCAGTCGTTGGCGTAGTGCGCCATCTCGTTGGTGCCGTGCTGACGGAACCGGATACGCTCCGGGTCGAGACCCGCCTCCTCCAGCAGGTCCAGTACGCGCACCAGCCAATACCCCATCAGGGCATGGCACACCATGCCGTCGTCGACGGCGGCCCCGATCGTGCGCTCGACCGGTTCGCCCGTCGTGTTCGGCACGAACGTCATCTTCCGGTCGCGTACCCCGTCGAATCCGGCATGCACCGGTTCGTCCGGGTCGAAGAAGTATTCGCACTCCATCTGGCTGAACTCGCGCAGCCGGAGGATTCCTTGGCGGGGACTGATCTCGTTGCGGTACGCCCGGCCGAGCTGGACGACGCCGAACGGCAGCCGCTCGCGGAAGTACCGGTAGATGTTGGGGAAATTGATGAAGATGCCTTGCGCCGTCTCGGGGCGGAGGTAGCCGGTCTGGCCGCTGCCGGGCCCGATCTCGGTGCGGAACATGAGGTTCTGGTCGTACGGCTCGCCGAACGAGCCGCTGCCGCATTTGGGGCATTTCGGCTTCCCGTCGGCCATCGCGCGTGCGATTCCGGCCAGGTCCAGGTCGTCCGCGTTGCCTTCGAACCCCTGCTCCTCCAACAGGTGGTCGGCGCGGTACGTCGACCCGCACTCCTCACACTTGACGACGTGGTCCGCGAAGCGCGACACGTGGCCGGACGCCTCGAAGACGGGCGCGACGGTGACCGTCGGCGTCTCGATCTCGACGCACCCCTCCTCCTGCACGAAGATCCGCCGGAACGCGTCCTCGATCCGCCGTTTCATCCGCGCGCCCAACGGGCCGTAATCGTAGAAGCCGGCGCTGCCGCCGTACGGCTCGAAGGCCGGGTAGACGAACCCACGCCGCTTGGCCAGGTTGAACACCTTCTCGTAGACGTCCTCGGGCATCGACGGCCGGCCAAACCGGGCGTCGGCTTAAAAGACTGCGATG
>CAZXJU010000154.1:0-5322 GCA_964641035.1 uncultured Halobacteriales archaeon
GCCGCGTAGTAGGCGCCGGTGATGTTCGACGCGTACCCCTTCCGGCCGCGCCAGTCTTCCCCGTCATGCAAAAACGGGCTGTCCTCGAGCGCCCACATGGCGCCCTTGATCCACGTCTCGATCATGTCGAACGCCCACGCCTGCGGCACCAACAGCACGTGGAAGCGGTTGCCGTGCGTCACGCCGTGGTAGAGTTCGACCTCGTCGAGGGCGGAAAAGTCCCGTACGCGGTCGATGAGCGTGCGTCCGAGCATGTCGTCGGTGGCCGTGATCGACCATCGCGTGGGCACGAGCCGCCGCCGGTTCCGTTGGCCCAACAGCCCGACGGCGAGAAGCCGTTCGATCTGGTGGGGTTCGAGGCCCGCGTCGCCCAGTTCGCCGATGGCGACGGCCGCGCGCACGTCGGTGTCGCCGACGATCCGTTCGACCGGGTTCTCCACGCGTGGGTTCTCCGTCAGCCGGGCCCGGTCGGCGGCAAGCGTCGGCCCCATCGGGCTCTCCGTGTCCCCCACGCGCGCGGTCAGTTCCAGGTTCGGGCGCTTGGTCAGGTGGACCTCGGTGTCGACGGCGGTCGACGCCATCGCCAGCTCCTGCGTCACGCGCAGGAACCGGTCGGGGCGGCGTGCGTCGGTAATCTTCGTGCGGCGGTTGGTGCGCAGCAGCGTCGACCGGAGGCCGAGGACGTCCTCGATCGACGACTGGGTCCACGCGGCCGGGTCGTCCAGGCGTTTGAGCGTCGATTCGGGCAGGTCGACGGGCGGCAGGAGCGGACCGAACCCGACGTCGGGGTAGCCGTGCCGGCCGACGAAGAGGCCGGGCGGCGACGGGCCTTGGATGTCCTGGCTGGTGACCTTGAGCTGCGGCAGCCGGTTGTCGATGCGGGACAAGAGCAGGCACGGCATGCCGCACAGGCCTTTGGCGCCCTTGCATTCGAGGCACATCTCGGCCGTGAGATGCTCGTAGCCCGGCGGCCGGTCCTTGAGGAACTCCACCGGGTGGCGACTACGCGCCCGAGCCTCTTAAAGCGCGTGGGCCTTCGAGGCGGCGTGCGGGCGTACCTGTTCCTGTCGGGCGAGCATCCGGAGCTTCCGTTCGCCGAGGCCGTCGCCGCGTTCGAGGCCGAGGCGGTCCCCGTCTCGTGGGAACGATGGGACCCGCGGCTGGTGCTGGCTGAGACGGACGCGGACCGCGACGCGTTCGTCGCCGCCGTCGGCCGCCTGGCGCTCACCCACGACGCCGGCCTGGTCGTCGCCGAGGCGCCGTACGACGAGGCGTCGCTGGCCGCCGCCTGGACCGACGCTCTACCCGAAGGGGCCCGGGTCGCTGCGCGCGCCCGACGGCTGGCCGACGAGACGCCGTGGCGGACCACCGAGGCCGAGCGGCTCGTCGGCGGCGTCGCCGACCGGCCGGTCGATCTCAAGGCACCGGAGGCCGTCCTAAGGACGTTCCTAGGCGCCGACCGGTTGCTCGTCGGGTGGCGTTGGTTCGACCGCGACCCGAAGGACCTGGAAGCGCGGCACGTCAAGCGCCGGCCGTTCTTCAGCCCGGTGAGCCTCGAGCCAAAGTGGGCGCGGACGCTCGTCAACCTCGCCCAATTGCGGCGCGGAGACCTCGTCGTCGATCCGTTTTGCGGCACCGGCGGCATCCTGCTGGAGGCCGCGGCGATGGGTGTGCGCGTGGCCGGAAGCGACCTCGACCCGCACATGGTCGACGGGACCCGCCAGAATCTTGCGCACTACGGGCACGAACCGGCCGCGCTCTTCGCCGCCGACGCAGCCAAGGCCGCCGTCGCGTACCGCGAGCACGGCGCCGCGCCGGCCGACGCGGTCGTCACGGACCTTCCGTACGGCCGGTCGGCGTCCACCGGCAAGGAGGAGCGGCGGCGTCTCTATGCGCGGGCGGCCGAGACGTGGCCGTCCCTGCTGAGGCCCGGTGGCCGGGTCGTGGTGGGCGTTCCGGAGGCGGAGGACGTGGCTGTCGCAGGAGGCGACCTTCGACTGGAAGCCACGTTTCCGGTGCGGGAGCATCGGAGCCTCACGCGCCATTTTGCCGTGTTCGTCCACGACGGCGGATGAATCCGCCGTTACCGTTCTTGTCTAGAGGGCGACCCGCAACGCAACTCCACAAATCTCAAATACTGCTATCGGAACCGGAGGCTTGTCTTCACCTTGCGGGTGGGGGCAGGGTGGTATAGACCATGTATACGAAAAACCGACTGCTAGCCGTCGCCATGGCGCTTGCCTTGGCGGCCACGACCATGCCGACCGTTTGGGGACAATCCAGCGGCGGCGGGAATGTGAGTAACGTCCTGCCGACCGTAGAGTCGTTCTCCGCATCGGCAGGAACCGTCAATGAAAACGACGACAGCGAACTCCTGGGTACGGTCAAGGACCGGAACAAGGAGGAGGATATCCAGTCCATCAAGATCGAGCTCGTAAGCGGACCGGCATCGGTATCGTTCACGCCGTCCGAGCGCGCGGTCACCAGCACCGACATAAGTACGACGTCGAAGCCTTCTCCCGACGGCAACGGGTGGATGGTATGGAACGACGGCGGCATGCCGGACGGAATCTTGAATTTCGCGTTCCAATACACCTACACGACGCAGGGGACTTACACGTGGAGCGTCAGCGTGAAGGACGAGGGCGCCTACCAGACGCACGTCGACAACGTAGACGTCGTGGTCAAGCAAGTCATCCAGATTTACGCGAACATGGTCGACGACACGGGAGCGGACGATGGAACGCTGTGGGGTGGCTGGGCGGCCGAGCCGGGCGCCACGGCCGCCGGCGCGGATCTGTCCTCGAACTTCGTGAAGGTTGAGAATACCGGAACGACGGCGTCGCAAACGTTCACGGTGAGCTTCTCGGCAGCTGAACTTACCGCCGCCGGGCCCAGCGGCGACACCATCAATCTCGACGACGGCGTGACGGAGAACATCAAGTTCATCTGCGTCGAACAGACATCCGACATCGGTCCGGGCGCCGTCGACTTCTCGACGGTAACGTTGACCGGCGCGGACGCCGATCCGAGCATCGAGTGCACCTTCAGCGGCACGGGCAACTTCATGTACGTGGGCTACGAGATCCAGAGCCTTCCCACCCCGCTCGCGGACGACGACTACCAAGCGGGATTCACGGTTGCGGCAGCGTGAGACCGATGCGGCGGTTCCTTGTGGTCCTCATCGGCGTCTTGGCTCTCGTGTCGAGCGCACAGGCCGCCGATTTGCGACTACAAGGCCAGCCGCAGCTGCGGGTCCAACTCGCCGTGTCGGACGCCCCGACACAGATCGAGTTCCAGACGGACTTCCACGCAAACGCGAGCGGGCCAGCATATCTCAAAGCATTGCCATCGACCGGGAACTCCGTGTTCCGGAACGGAACCGAAGACGCGGGTTGGTGGACCCACGCGATCCTCGAACGGGACGGAGAGGTCCTCGGCGAAGCCGGAACGAACGGGACGATCGTCGCCACCCTGGGGCCGATTGAGACCGGCCTAAATTACACGTTGAGGCTCCTCGTCAACGTACCGCCCGAGGCGATCGGGGAGCCCGGCGAGCACAAGCTCGCGTACGCGTTGGCGGTTCAGCTCGGAGCGAACGGCGGCGGCAGCGGCGGCAGCCTCGACCCAAGCGTCTCCGTGCTCCCGCGGCTCCAGGTCGTCGAGGCCGAGCCCGAGGAACAAAGCTCCGGCTTCGGCGCGGCGTTCTCATGGGACCCCCAATGGCTGCTCCCCCTGGGGCTGGTCGCAGCCGTCGGCGCATTGACCGTCGTTCGGTTGGCCCGCAACCGCAAGGGGGGCGCATGATCGCGTCCGGACCGGGCAACCGGGGCCGCCGGGTCGAAGGTCGCCGTCGTGCGATGGCCGTCGTTCTGGCCGTCGTATTGATTGCGCTCGTGCCGAGCGGGGCATCGATCAACCACCGGGACTCGACGATCGGGCCGTTCGCAACCACGAACATGAACACGTTGACGCTCAACGTGCCGGCCGGCGTCGCCGCGGGCGACGTGCTCGTGGCAGCCGTCGCCTACGACGACGGCAGTGACATCGCGGTCAGCCCAGACCAACTGGGGTGGACCGACGTGGCGGGCATCCAACAATCGAACAAGGTCGGTCTGGCCGTCTACATGCGCGTCGCGACCGTTTCGGACGCCGGCTCCACGTACACATGGAGCGTTTCCCCCGACACGTTCGCCTCCGGAAGCATCCTGGCGTACCAAGGCGTCGTGTCGCCGCCGTTGGACGGGACATCGACCGCCTCCGGCAAGTCCTCCACCTCGTTCGTTGTGACCGCCCCGACCACGACGGTCGCCAACACCATGCTCGTTGGCATCTGGGCTGCCGACGCGTCAGCCTCGATTACGCCTCCGGCAGAGATGACCCAACGGCAAGGTGGAGCGGCGTCCGGCGGGGGAGCGTCGCAGGTCGCTTTCGTCGTGGCTGACGAGCCACAGCCGGCGGCTGGGTCCGTGGGCACGCGTTCGGCGACCCCGGCCGGCCCAGGGGCCACGGACTACGTCGCCGTCATGATGGCCCTCAAGCCGCCATCCGTCTCGTTCACCCAGACGACCTCGACGGTCGCGGAGGGCGACGGCACCGCCTCCATCGGCGTCTCGCTCTCATCCGTCGTCACCGCCGACGTCACCGTCGACTACGCCGCCACCGACGTCACCACCTCCGGCTCGAGCGATTACACGCTCGGTACGGGCACGCTCACCATTCCTGCCGGCTCGACCACCGGGACGATCTCAATCAACCTCGTTGATGATACCAAGGGCGAAAACCCGGAAGACGTCGAGGTGACCCTCTCCAACCCGACCGGGGCCTACCTTGGTGCCACCACCACGCATACCCTCACAATCACCGACGCCGATCCGCACATCCTGACGTTTGCCGTGCCGTTCGACGTACACGGCAACGCACTGGCCGCCGGCTCCCCATGGGGCGGATGGGCCGCGGACCCCGGCGCCTCGAACGTGGACTCCTTGAATTACGTCAAGGTGGTCAACAACGGCCCCGATTCGAACCAGCAGTTCCTGCTCTCCTTTTCCGACACGTCACTGGTCGCAAACGGCGACGCCACGGCGACGATCGGAATCAACGGCAACATCCGGTTCGCCGCGTGGGAGGACACGTCGCCGGGAACAACCGCGCCCAGCGAGGGCACGTTTGCGTTTGGCGCCGTCGCCTCCGACGGATCCATCCAGACCCAATTCACCGGGCTCGACCAAGTCGTATGGATCCAATACCGCCTCGACCTGCTCCCTCCGGTCCTACCCGACGACTCCTACCGCGCATCGTACACCATCGACCCCGTCCCAT
>CAZXJU010000155.1:0-5218 GCA_964641035.1 uncultured Halobacteriales archaeon
GCCGCCCGCGTCCGGAAGGCCGTCCGCCGGGACGACCAGGACCAGTTGGTCACCGTCGACCTGGGCCACGTGGGCGACATCGAACGCGTCGACACGGCCCTCCTGGAGGCGTTGGCCGCCGGCGGGTTCGTCCCCGTCATCTCCCCGTTGGCCGTCGGGCCGGACGGCGAGGCGCTCAACGTGAACGCGGACGCGGCGGCCGCCGCCGTGGCGGCCGCGCTCGGCGCTGAGATGCGGCTGGTCACCAACGTGCCCGGGATCCTGAACGGCGGCGGCAAGCCGCTTCCGAACGTGAGCGCCGCCGACGTCGATGCGCTCAAGGCCGACGGCGTCATCCGCGACGGCATGATCCCCAAGGTCGATGCGTGCGTCGACGCGGTCAAGGCCGGCGCCCCACGGGCCGTCATCCAGAGCCTTGACGCGTTCCTCGGCGGCCAGGACGTCGGAACGACGATCACGGCGGAGTCGTCCGCATGACGTCGAACGCGGAATGGAAGGGCCGCGCCGAAACGGCGCTGCTCCGCAATTACGCGCCGGCGCCCGTCGCCTTCGTCAAGGGCGAAGGATCCCGCTTGTGGGACGCCGACGGCAACGAGTACCTCGACTTTTGTGCCGGCGTCGCCGTTTGTTCCACGGGCCACGCGCACCCGAAGGTCGTGGCGGCCGTGCAAGAGCAGGCTGCCCGCTTGGGGCACGTCTCGAACCTGTATCTCATTCCCCAGCAGGTGGAACTGGCCGAACGGTTGGCCGCCTTGAGCGGACTGACCGGCGGCTCGTTCTTCTGCAACAGCGGCACGGAGGCCGTCGAGGCGGCGATGAAGCTCGCCAAGGTGTGGGGCCGCGCGCACGGGGGCCGGTCCGAGATCGTGGCCGCCACCAACAGTTTCCATGGCCGGACGCTCGGCGCATTGACGGCCACCGGCCAGGAGAAGTACCGCAAGCCGTTCCATCCGTTGCTGCCGGGCGTCACGCACGTGCCGTACGGGGATGCGGAGGCCATGGCCGCGGCGGTGACGGATTCGACGTGCGCGGTACTCGTCGAACCGGTGCAGGGCGAGGGCGGCGTCCGCGTGCCGCCTGCGGACTATCTGCGGGCGTTGCGGGACCTGTGCGACGACCGGGAGCTCCTGCTCCTGTTGGACGAGGTGCAGACGGGGATCGGGCGCACGGGAGAATGGTTCGCGTACGAGCACGCCGGCGTGAGACCGGACGTGGTCGCGCTGGCCAAGGGCCTGGGCAGCGGGTTCCCGGTCGGCGCCATCGTCGCCTCCGAGCGGGCGGCCGTCTTCGAGCCGGGTCAGCACGCGTCGACGTTCGGCGGAAACCCGTTGGCGTCGGCGGCGGCGTTGGCGACCCTCGACGTGATCGAGACCGAGGACGTCCTCGAGAACGTCCGGACGCAAGGAGGACGCCTTCGGGCCGCATTGGCCGAGGTGGGCGGCGCCACGGACGTCCGGGGCCTGGGTCTGCTCGTCGCATTCGACCTGGCAGACCAAAAGGCCTCCGAGACGGGGCGTGCGCTCCTGTCCAGCGGGCTGCTCGTCTCGACGATCGGCGACCGCACGATCCGGCTGGCCCCACCGCTGACGGTCTCGGGTAGCGACGTCGAGGCGGCCGTTGAACGCATCGCGTCGGTCCTCGGAGGGGCGTCGGTCGAATCGTCGGCCTCCGGACCCGCCTGAATCCGGGTTTGCGCTCCGCGGCCAGACCGACCTGCCGGGCCACTCGGATTTGAAGTTTCGCCAGTTCGTTCAAATCCGCCACCGTGCGAAGGACCCTCAGCGGGGTACGAAACCCATGAGGAAGCCAGACGCACCAACCGCCCGTATGACGCTTGCCATTCTATCGACACTTGCCATGATATCCGTGGCGTTCGCCGGGTGTTCCGGCTCCTCCGAGGAACCACTCAACCTGGCGCTCTCGCACGCGGAATCCAGTGAACAATCCCGCGTCACGATCGACGAGGCGCCGAATCGCGATATCCAGTATTCCGGCCTGACGATCGTCGTCGAGGGCAAGGCATACCAGTTCGGAGAACTCGCCAGCTGGCTGGACCGCCGGTACCAGGTCGACGGCAAGCAGGACGCGTCGGCCGCGGTCGAGGCGGGCGACGTGATCACCATCCCCGCCGTGGGGACCGTGACGATCGCGTTCATGCACGACGGCGCATCCATCGCCTCTTTCGAGGCGAACATCCCGGACAACAAGGCGCCGATGGCGCCTACGCTCCAAGAGCCGGCGGACCAGGCCTCCGGGGTCTCTCGGATGCCGACGTTCAAGTGGGCCAGCGTGTCCGACGTCAGCGGCGTCCGGTACCACGTCGAATACTCGATCGATCCGACGTTGAGCTCTCCGGCGTTGGCCTCCGTGGCCGCCGACCTGACGGTGCCGATCTACGATGTGCCTGCCGGCAAGGAACTGACCTCGGGCGTTACGTACTATTGGCACGCGCAGGCCGAGGACGGTGCCGGCAACCTGAGCCCCTGGAGCCAGACGAACTCCTTCACCGTGGCGTGAGGCAGGGTGTGGGCCGGGCGGTCCTCCGTTCCTTCGGGACGAGGCCGCCCGGTTTTTTCCTTTCTCCTTATGTGCCCCTTATGGGTTCTTCTAGTACAAGCGCGGAACTGATGGATATTCGTTCGAGCCGCCTTTTATAGTCCGAGCAAGTGAACGGGACTTACAGGTGTGCAACGCA
This sequence comes from uncultured Halobacteriales archaeon, assembly GCA_964641035.1. Lineage (GTDB taxonomy): Archaea > Thermoplasmatota > E2 > JACPAO01 > JACPAO01 > CAZXJU01. Next base: position 2,696 of record CAZXJU010000155.1, read on the forward strand.
TGTACCAACCGAAAGCAAAAGCGACCGCGGTCCTCCTGGCCGCCACCTTCGCGGTGGCCGCCCTTGCAGGATGCATGGTCCAACCCGACCAAGATGAGGATTCGTCCTCGGAAGCCGGATACGGTACGGTCGCGTTCTTCGTGAAGGACGCGCCGGCCGACGAGCTCTCCGAGTTCTACGTCACGTTCAGTAAGGTGGAAGTCCACCAGGCCGGCGGCGACGAAGCCGAGGACGAAGGCAATGAGACCGACGACGATTCGACCCCCAGCGGCAACGAGTCCGCTCCGGCTGGCAACGAGTCGGCCCCGGCTGGCAACGAGTCGGCTCCGGCTGGCAACGAATCGGCTCCGGGCGGCAACGAGTCCGCTCCGGAAGGCAACGAGACGGCCGAGGATGACGAATCCTCCGAGTCGCGCGCCGATTCCAGCTGGATCGTCATCGTGAACCAGACGCACACGGTGAACCTGAAGAACTTCACCGGTGACGCCCGGGCCTTCCTAGGCAATGCGAGCGTGCCAGCAGGCACCTACACGCAGATCCGGATCCACGTCGACGAGGCGTGGGGCATCCTGGCCGACAACGGCAGCCGGGTCGAGGTCATGGTCCCCAGCGACGCGCTGAAGATCGTGCGCCCATGGACGGTCGCCGCCGATGAGGCAACCGAGCTGACGGTCGACTTCATCCTGGAAGACTCGCTGATCAAGGCGGGCCAATCCGGGAAGTGGATCTTCAAGCCGGTGATGAAGCTCGCCGTCGACCACGTCGGTGGCGACGATGGCGCGGCGGACGCCGGGTCGGACCGGGGCAACGCGACGGGCAACCAGTCGCAGGCGGACGACGCCCCAGGTGGCCCACCGGGCAACCAGACGGGCGGCCCGCCGGAGAACCCGGGCAGCCAGGGACGGGCGTAAGACGCCCGACCCGTCCTCTCCCCCCTTTTCCTTCGTTCCAGACGGCGGCGCACCCGCCGTCCTTCTTGCTTATTCTTGGATGCTCTTCGAGAGGATCTCGAAGGCGCGCATCATGTCCTCAGGCTGGACGATGAAGATGGTGTCGGTGTAGCTTGACATCGTCTCGACCACGTTGATGCCGTTGGAGCTGAGGCTCCCGCAGAGGAAGGCCATGATCCCGGGCGTGGTGCGGATGCTCTCGGGGCTCGTGACCGCGATCTCCACGAGGCCGTCGCGCTGGTCCAGCACGCGATCCTCGCCGATCTCGTCGGCGATCGTCGCGGCGGTCGCTTCGTCCGTGATGAGGGTGAGCGCCTTCGAACCTTGGATGAGTTTGGGGACGTGGCCTTCGCCCATGGCGCGCCGGAGGAAGCTCTGCAGGCGTCCGTAGACCTGCCAGTCGTTTCGGATGGCCACGATGGACATCTTGCTCGTCATCTCGATGCGGCTGCGCGCCAGGGTCCGCTTGATCTCCCGCTCCGAATGGCGGGGCGTGGCGTCCTGGTAGCGGCGGCACGCGACGAGCGTGGCCTCCATCTTGTCGATGCCCCGGTCCGTCATGATCTGCCGGCTCAGGGCGCTCAGGTTGAGCAGCCCGTCCTGGATGCAGTCCTTGATGCTGGGGTGCGTGTCGATGTAATCGCGGACGACCGAGGCGACGGACGGCGCCCCGTCCGGGTTGCTGCGCGGCATGGGGCCGCCGGTAGCCCCACTTGCTAGATAAGGTTGACCGAATTCGGACTTGGCGGACTTTTTCAGGACTCTGTGGGGAGGCCGGGGAGAAACGTCTGCGCTTTCTCGCGATGTTCGTTGAGGTGGGACGCCAGGTCGACGCCGATTTTAAGGACCACCAGGAACGCGATCGCCGCCACCGGCTGCCCCAGGACCATCACCAGGACCCCGCCGAAGATGATCGTCACGTGGAGGACGACCACGCGCTTGTATGCCCCGGTCATGACGTTGTGGACGGTCAGCCGGCGCCGCTCCTCACCCTGCAGGAAGTTCGTGACGTAGCTGACGCCATGGCTTACGAACAGTCCCGCCACGGCCAGGTACGGGTACGGCGTGTCCAGCCGGAGGGCGCCCCGCAGGCCGTCCCACGATGCAGTGAACGGGTCTTCCAGCACGAAGAAGACCACCACGAAGACCAGGTGGACCAGCATGAACATCCCGAAATGGAAGAGGAAGAACGGCACCAGCGCGACCGCCGCCCACCCCGCCAGCGCGGCCAGCCGGAGCACGCTGTAGAAGCCCACGATGCCGTTCTCCACCCAGAACAGGAGGATCACGAAGCCCAGGTCCCACCCCAAGAGGAGGACGCCCGCCAACGGCACCACGTTCGCCAGGACGAGCGCCACGGCCGGCCAGAAACCGCGGTCTTCCGGGCGGGGCAAAGCGATGCGGGCCACGCGGGGCACACGCGCTGCCCCGCTTATCCGTTTCCCGCGGATTGTCCGAAATAAGGCATAGCTGTCCAGGGATGACCCCCCTTCGCCGTCACGCCTTTTAAGCGGCCGACCGTAGGAGAGCGGCATGCCGGAATCCCGATCCAACGGATCCCCCAACGAGAAGG
>CAZXJU010000156.1:0-5202 GCA_964641035.1 uncultured Halobacteriales archaeon
CATCGGGCCGGCGTGGCGGCCGCCTCCGGCCTCTACTTCGTTGGGCTGCACTTCCTCCGGACGCGCGCCTCGGGCCTCTTGGCCGGGGTCGGGGAGGACGCGCAGCGGATTGCCGCGCGGGCGGCCCGATGGGTGAGCGCGTCGCAGGATGGCCGCGCGGGGGCGGCGAAGGCGGCGAGCGCCGCCCACACCGAGCGGCCGTAGTTTCGTTCACGTGCGACCCTCGACAGTTGTCAGGATTCGGGATGCGGCCCCCTCGGGGGAACGTCCGTTTGGCCGATTCCGCTCGTCGCAGAACCAGTTATATACACGGTAGGGGAAGACGTGGTACGATGGCGGGTACACTTCTCACGACATCCACAGCCCAAAGCGGGTCGCCGCCCGGCGGGTCGCCGACGATCCTGGTCGTCGACGACGAGGCCGACATCCGGCACGCCGTCAAAGGCATCCTGGAAGCCGCCCTTCGGGCGCGCGTCCTGGTGGCCGGGTCGGGCCGCGAGGCCCTGGAGGTCCTCGACCGCGCCGGCCACGTGGAACTGATCGTCACCGATTTCCGGATGCCCGGCATGAACGGGGTCGAGTTCCTGCGCCTGGCGCTGGTCGACCATCCGGACACGCCGGCCGTCCTCATCACGGCGTTCGAACGCGAGTTGATGGATTCGACGGAAGGTGTGGAGCTGGCGCGGACCGTGTTGACGAAGCCGTTGAACCCGCGGCCGATGCTGCAGACGGTCCAGCGCCTCTTGGCCGAATCGCAGAACACGTAGGCTGCGTTCGCCTACGCTGCGACCGATTGTTCTTCCGACAGCGGCAGGTGGATCGAGAACGTCGTGCCCTGGCCGATCCCGGCACTGCGGCACGTGATCCGTCCGCCGTGAAGGTCCACGATCCCTTTGGAGATGTAGAGGCCCAGCCCGGAACCAGACCGTGTGTACTGCATCGTGTCGTGAACCTGGCTGAACGCTTGGAACAGCTTCTTCTGCTCGCCTGGCGGGATGCCGTGGCCATCGTCCTGCACCTCGACGAGGATGCCGCCGTCGTGGGCGCGGGCGCGGACGTGGACGGTGCCGCCTTGGTCGCTGAACTTGATCGCGTTGTCGACCAGGTTGTAGAGGACCTGCCCGAGGCGCCGCTCGTCGCCGTCGATGACGAGGCCCGGTTCCGTCGTGAGTTCCAGGCGGACGCCGTCGCGTTTGGCGGTCTCTTGGAACGACTCGAGCGTCTCTTGCGCCAGACGGCTGAGGTCGACGTCGCCGCGTTGGATGGAGAGTCGGCTTGCCTGCAGGCGGGCGGCGTTGAGGACGTCTTCGACGAGCAGGCTGAGCCGTTCGACGTTGCGTTCGAGGATGTCGACGATCTCGCGTTGCTCGCCGGTCAGGTCTCCTTTGTGGCCTTCGCGGAGCGCGAAGAGGTTCAGCCGCAGGGGCGTCAGCGGTGTATGCAGTTCGTGGGCCGCTGTGTTGATGAAGAGCGTCTTGAACTGGTTGACCTCCTTCAGGTGCTCCAGTTCGGCGACCTGTTGCATCCGTTTCCGCCGTTCTTCCTCCGCCTGCTTGTGCGGCGTGGCGTCGATGAGCGTCATCACGTGCCCGACGAGGCTGCCGCGTTCTTCGATAGGGCTGCGCGCCCAGATGACGGGCGTGCGGGTCCCGTCGGTCCGGACGACGACCATGTCGTCGCCGGCGGTGCGGTGGCTGCCGCCGTTTCCGGAGAGGACGCCGGGATTGGCGTCGGCCGGCGCCTCCATGAAATCGGTGTGGGACCGGCCCAGCATCTCGCTCAGGGGCCGGCCGGTGAGTGCCGACGCGGCCGGGTTCGCGAAGGCGATGCGGCCGCTGCGATCCAGGCCGAGAATCGCTTCGCCGGCGGCGTTCATGAGCATGTCGACCTGGCTGCGGCTCCGTTCCGTCTCCTTCCACACGTAGAGGAGGACGGCGCATTCGCCCAGGACGAGGGCGGCGTGGTACATGGCCCACGTCCACGGGTGGGCGATCGCCTCCGGGTGGTTGTACACCCATTGGGGGATCATGGTGCCGATGACGCCGTGCGACAAGGCGACGTAGCCGGTGGCCAGCAGGAACGGGATCCAGTCCTGGTAGAGGATGACCAGGGCGATGATGATGAAGTAGTGGAAGTGGCCCTCGATGTAGCCTCCCCAGAACTGGGTGAAGACGGTGCTGGAGGTGACCAGCGCCAGGGCGGCGGCGCCACTGCGGAACCGGCGGCCGAGGCGCGGCCACGCGGCTACGGCGCCAAGCAGCGCGATGAGTGCGCCTTCGCCGAGGCTGTAGTAGGGACCCCAGCCTTGGTAGAAGCCGAAGGCGGTCAGGGCGATGGCGTGCGCCCAGATGATGTACATGATCACGCGGTGCCGTTCGTCCCATTCGACGTCGGGCAGGCCGCGGCCTTCGGGGAGGTACGCGCGCACCGCGTGGAACGCGCGTCGGAGCGGGGACGCCCCTTCCGTGGGCGGATCGGAAATGGTGGCGGTCTCGGTCACCTGCTTCTCCCTCGGGCGCTTACACCACAGGTAGGTCCAAGAGGTCCTTTAAGGGTTCAGGTATTATTACGTAGCGTAAGGGGAATCTCGGCGCCCAGGGGAGCGGATTTTGGCGTCGGAGGACGGGCAGGTGCACCGGCGGCCCCGGTCCGGTTGGGAGCGGGCCGCGGGCGTGCTCTCGCTGGTGGCCGGCGGGATCCACGGCGGCGTGACGCCGGAGCACTTCTCCGAATGGTGGGGGTACGGACTTTTCTTCATTTTCGCGGGTGCCGCGCAGATCCTCTTCGGCCTGGCGATCCTGACGGACGCGTTCAACCCGAAGGACACGGGGCCGGATTGGCGCCGGTGGATGTGGTGGGCGTACGTGGCCGGCATCGTGGGGAACGTTCTGATCATCGCGCTCTACGTCGTGACGCGGACCGTCGGCATCCCACTGTTGGGCCCTGAGGCGGGGGAGGTGGAACCGGTGGCGCCGATCGACATCGTGTCCAAGGCGACGGAGGTCGCGCTCATCGTGACGCTTCTCGTGCTCTTGTGGCGGGAACGGGGTATCGCAAGCGGCGGCGCCTCGGCGACCGGCGCCGGGTCCGTCTGAGGAGTGGTAGGGTCCGTCAGGACGCGTTGGGTGGTTCGACTTCTTTGCCTTGCTCCCACGTCTCGCGGAACAGCCGGACGAGGTCGGCGGTCACGTCGGGGCTGCGCATCCGCACGTAGACGGGTGGCTCGGCGTGGGCGCGTCCGGGGCCTCGGGCGACCCCCATGTAGGCGGCCCGTCGGCCGACGACGACGATCGGCGATTGCAACGGCGGGGATTGCGGCACCCGGCCTTCGAGGCCCTGGTGGTCGGCGAGGATCCGTTCGAGGTCCTCCTGGTCGTCCGAAAGGAGCCGTACGGTGACGCCGTGCGCGGCCGCTTCATCCAGTTGGTCCAACAGCGGCCGTGCCTCTTCCAGCCAGAGAAGGTCGTGTCCGGCGATCATGACTTCGCTGCGGCACGAGGTGAGGTCCTCGATCAACATCGAGCTCATCGCGACTTGGTTGTCGGTGACGGTGGGCATCGTGTCCGGGGCCTCCTCGGTCTCGATGGCCTGGCCGTGGAGCGCCACGAGTTCCGGCAGCACCTGGTCGTGCAGTTGCCGCATCGTGCGCGCGTCTTCGAGCAGGACGTCGAAGACGACCTCGGGGTGCGCCGCGTGGTATTCGTTGCCGTCGGTGGCTTCGGTGTAGGCGAGGTCGCGCCGTTCCAGTTGTTCGAGTACGTCGTAGACCTTGTTCTTGGGGACCCCGGTGGCACGCGCGACGTCCTGCGGCGCCGCCGGTCCATGGACCAAAAGATGGACGAGGGCGGCTGTCTCCCAGCGGCCGAGGCCGGCCAGGCGGAGGAATTTCTCGACCTTCGCCTTCACGCGCGGCAAGGACGCCACGGACGTGTCGGTCATGGCGGTTCGAAGAAAGTACAGGGACTCCCTAGGTCAAAGATTCTTCCCAATCGTGTCACGAGGTGTCATTTAGGCTTGTGGGTGTCTGAGGACCGCTCTCTCCTGAGCACTCGGAGGACCCGTCCATGACCGACCACCTCGACCGATGGTACGTCCGCGCGTCGACCGCAACCCGCCCATCGGGGGTGTGATGCGTATGGCGCATACGGCGGACCTGGGCCACGTCGAGATTCCGGTCACGTACTCGAAGGACGAGGCGGTGGGGCTCCTGCAGGAGATGGGGCTTGTCGGCTGCGGCGGCGCCGGGTTCCCGACCTACGTGAAGTATCAGGACCCGAAGCCGGTGGTGTTGGTGAACGCGGCGGAGTCCGAGCCGGGCTACTACGCGGACAAGCTGCTGCTTCGCGACGAGCCGGAGGCGCTGGTCAACCTCTTCGATTGGTTCCGTGAGGCCCTCGGCGTCGACGCGATCATCCTGGCGGCCGAGGACGTCGCCAAGCCGTACATGAAGGATTTCGAACGGCTGGCCGAACGCTTGCACAACTTCAGCATCTCGTACATCGCGCCGAAGTACAAGTACGGGCAGGAGAAGGCGCTGGCGAACGCCGTCATGGGCCTCGAGATCCCGCGCGACGAGATCCCGCCCGACGAGGGCGTCATCGTGAACAACAACGAGACGCTGTTCAACACGTACCGCGCGCTCTTCCGCGAACGGCCGGTCGTCACGAAGTTCGTGCACGTGTACGGCGAGGTCGGCGACCCACGCGTGTTCGAGGCGCCGATCGGGACCACGGCCGCGGACCTGCTGCGAATCTACGGAACCGACCCGTCGGACTACGCCGACTGCAAGCTCTACGACGGCGGCCCGATCCTGGCGGACCTGGCGGCCGACCCGATGGGCGCCGAGCCCGAGTATGGCGTGACGCGTACGACGAACGCGCTTTTGGTCGTGCATCCGGACAAGGACCGGCCTCGGAAGGACCACTACCCGTCGCCGGACTACGAGCACAACACGATCGACGCGCCGTGGGCGCCGACCAAGATCGAGAACGTCGAGGACGACGTCGACCGCGTCCGCGTGCCGCTGACCAACCAGTTCTGCGAACTGGGCGACATCGTCGTCCAAGAAGGCGACCACGTGCAGCGCGGCGACGACCTGGCCGTGCCGGCCATGTCCGGGCTGAGCGTGGGCGTGCACGCGAGCATCCCGGGCCGGGTCACGGAGATCACCGACGAGTACGTCGAGATCCGGCGGGAGTAGGG
>CAZXJU010000157.1:0-5190 GCA_964641035.1 uncultured Halobacteriales archaeon
GGTCCTTCTCGAGGGCCTGCGCCTCCCCTTCGAGCCGTGCCAGCTCCTTGTCGACCTTCGCCTTCTCTTGGGTCAACAGGCGCTTGTCTTCGGTGTAGTCCTTGACCTCGTCGCGCGCGTAATTGAGGCGTTCCTCGGCCCGGACCGACTCGGCCTGGAGCTCCTCAATCTCTTTGCGGGTCTTCTCGCCCTCGGGTCCGCCCAGTTCGGCGAGCTTCGTCTCCAGCTCCTGTTTTTGTTTGTGGGCGTCCTTGAGCTTCAGGCGTACGTCCTCGAGCTTCGCGGCGTGCTCCTCGCGTTGCCCGTTCTTGCCTTCGATGTCTTCGTTGACGTCGGCGATCTGGCGTTCGATCTCTTCCTTGCGCCGGAACGCGAAGACGCTCTTCAGCTGGTCGTGCCGCTGCTTCAGCTCGCCGTACTCGAGCGCCGCGTCCCGTTCTTTGCGTAGCGTCTCGAGGTCGGCGCGGATCTCCTTGAGGATGATGTTGACGTGGTCGAGGTTCTGTTCGACCTCGTCCCGCTTCTTTTCGGCCTTGTCGATGTCGGAGTCGAACTCGGTGATGCCGGCGATCGAGTCGAGGACCTGCCGCCGCTCGATGTTCGTCATCTCGACCATCTGGGTGACGGCGCCCTGGGTCACGATGTTGTAGCCGTCGGCGCTGATGCGTGCGTGCTGGAGCAGTTCGATGAATTCGCGGAGCTTGGCAGCGCGGCCGTTGATGTAGAAGTAGGAGTAGTAGTTGTCCGGGTCGCCGCGCTTGGGCGCCTTGCGGACCCGGCGGGTCAGGACGACCTCTTCCGCCTCGATCGGCATCAGGTGGTCGGAGTTGTCGAACACGAGGCTGACCTCGCACTCCTTGGCCGCCTTCTTGTTCTTGCCGCCGTTGAAGATGAGGTCGGTCAGCTTCTGCGCGCGGATCATGCGCGTCGAGCTGGGGCCGAGGACGAAGAGGATCGCGTCGGCGATGTTCGACTTTCCGGCCCCGTTGGGGCCTGTGACGGCGGTGAATCCTTCCTTGAGCGGTACGGCGAGGCTTTGGCCGAAGCTCTTGAAGTTCTCCATCCGGACTTCTTTCAAGTGCATGGCGGCGCCTCATCCAGGGTGTGCCGGGGGAACGCGGTCGCTACGCTGCGCAGGCCGCGTGGTGCATCCCAACAATCCCGGCGCAAAATGGCGTTGACGATTATTTAAGGCTTTATTTTTCACGACGGGGTGCCTCCGAGAGGTCCTCCGGCCCATCCGGCCACGGCCGCAGCCTCAAAAAGGATGACGGCGCCCGACCCCTGAACGCTTAAGAACGACCCCCGGGTTCGGAGGGCCCCTTAGGTCCGGGAACCTCGATGAGTGCGGCCCTGGAGAAGATGCTCGATCTCGCGTTCTTCAAGGAGAACGGGTTCGAGCGGAAAAAATGCGCTTCCTGCGGCAGCTGGTTCCGTACGCTGGACGCGGACCGGACGGTATGCGGCGACGCGCCATGCGTGGAATACAGTTTCCTGGACGCGCCGTTGACGGACAAGCGGTACGGCTTGGACGACATGCGCGAGGCGTTCCTCGGCTTCTTCGAGGACAACGACCACGAACGCGTCGCGCGCCAACCGGTGGTGGCACGGTGGCGGGAGGACATCTACCTCACGATCGCGTCGATCGCGGACTTCCAGCCGTTCGTGACCAGTGGTGAGGTGCCGCCTCCGGCCAACCCGTTGACCATCAGCCAGCCGTGCATCCGGCTCAACGACCTGGCCAACGTCGGGAAATCCGGCCGGCACCTGACGCTGTTCGAGATGATGGCGCACCACGCGTTCAACCGGCCCGACGACGAGATCTACTGGGCCGACCAGACGGTGGCGTACGCCGACGAGTTCCTTTCGGACCGGCTCGGCTTCGACCGGGAGAAGATCACGTACAAGGAGAACCCGTGGGCCGGCGGCGGCAACGCCGGTCCCGCCGTCGAAGTGCTGTCCGGCGGCCTCGAGGTCGCGACGCTGGTCTTCATGAACCTCGAGCAGCACCCGGCCGGCGAGTTCGACGTCAAGGGCGACACGTACCGCGAGATGGACCTGAAGATCGTCGACACCGGGTGGGGGTTGGAGCGGTTGGTGTGGGCGTCGCGCGGCACGCCGACGTGCTATGACGCGATCTTCCCGGACCTGCTTTCCTACGTGCGTGAGAACAGCGAGGCGGAGATCGCCCTCGACGACCCGGAGACCGCGCCCATCGTAGCGGAGCACGCCCGGCTGGCCGGGGTCATGGACCTCGATGCGAACACGAACCTGGACGAGTTGCGCAAAGGCGTCGCGAAACGGCTTGGGGAGAAGGGCGTCACGACGACCGCCGACGGCCTGGCGGAGCTGATGTCTCCGATCGAGGACCTGTACGCCCTGGCCGACCACGCCCGGTGCCTCGCCTTCATGCTGGGAGACGGCATCGTGCCGTCCAACGCCAAGGCGGGGTACCTGGCCCGCCTCGTCATCCGGCGCAGCCTCCGGCTGATGGAGAACCTCTCCTTCGGCCCGACGCTGCGGGAGCTCGTGCTCACCGAGCTCGAGTTCTTGTCCGACACGTTCCCCGAACTCGGCCGCAACGAGGCGACCGTCGCCGACATGCTCGACCTGGAGACCACCCGGTATGAGGAGACGATCGCCAAAGGCCGCCGGATGGTCGCAAACCGCGTCAAACGCGGCGAGACGATCGGGACGAGCGAGTTGCTCGAGTTCTACGACAGCCACGGCCTGCCGCCCCAGATCGTCAAGGAGGTCGCCGAGTCGGCCGGGGCGACCGTCGAGATCCCCGACGCCTTCGACGCCATGGTCGCCGAACGGCACAGCAAACAAGACGCCGCGGACGACGCCGAGAAGGACCCGCTGGACGAGGTGGACCTGCCGCCCACGAAGATGGTGTACTATGACGAGCCGGACCTGCGCACGTTCGACGCGAGCGTCCTATGGTCGGACGACGGCCGGGTCGTCCTCGACCGGACCATCTTCTATCCGGAAGGCGGCGGCCAACCGCACGACAAGGGACGGCTCAAGGCGGGCGACAAATCGTACCCCGTCGAGTACGTCGAGAAGAAGAACGGCTTGATCGTCCACCATGTGGATGGGAAGATCAAGACGGGCGAAGTCGTCGAAGGCCGGGTCGATTGGGACCGGCGCACGGGCCACATGCGGCATCACACGGCCACCCACATCGTGTGCGGGGCCGCGCGCGCCGTCGTGGGCGAGCATGTCTGGCAGACCGGGGCGCAGAAGGCCGTGGACCATGCGCGCATCGACCTGACGCATTACAAACGGTTCACGCCGCAGGACCTCGAGAAGATCGAGGCGTTGGCCAACGAGATCGTGATGCGCAACGTCCGCCTGGACCGCGTCTGGATGGAGCGGGACGAGGCGGAAAAGAAGTACGGCGTCGAAATCTACCAGGGCGGCGTGGCGCCCGGCAAGGACATCCGAATCATCCGCATCAACGAGCATGACGTGGAGGCGTGCGCCGGCACGCACGTGGGCTTCACCAGCGAGGTCGGGCCGATCAAGTTGCTCAAGAGCGAACGCATCCAAGACGGCGTGGAGCGGCTGACGTACAGCGCGGGCCCGTCCGCGCTGGCGGAAGTGTCTCGGCGGGAATCATGGCTTCGCGAGGCGTCGGATACACTCAGCGTCCCGGTCGAGAAGTTGCCGGAGACGGTGCAACGATTCTTCGCCGAGTGGAAGGAGCAGCGCAAGACCATCGAGGATCTGCGCACCGAGTTGGCGACGCTTCGGCAACGCGAACTCGTGGACTCGGCGGCGCAGGTCGGAGACGCGCGCCTCGTCGTGAGCCAGGTCGGAGCGGACGAGCTGGAAGCCGTGGCCAACGCGGTGACCGGGGAACCGAAGAGCGTCGTCGTGCTCGGTGCGACGGCCGACGGCCGCGTACGGTTGCTGGTAGCGCGCAGCTCCGACCTGGATGCCGTGCACGCCGGCCAGATCGTGAAGCAAGCGGCGGCGGTCGTCGGCGGCTCCGGCGGCGGCAAGCCGGAGGCGGCCCAAGGGGGCGGCACGGACCCGTCGAAGCTCGACGAAGCGTTGGCGCTGGCCGAAAAACTCGTTCGGGACGCCCTCGAGGACGCGTGACCTGCAGGTTCAGAGGCGGGCGCGCCGCGCCGTGACCGCCAAGGCTAGGCCAAGGCCGACAAGCGCCGCGAAGACGCCGAGGCCGGGCGACGATCCGCCGTCGGCCGCGGGTTCCCCGGAGACGGTCGACAGTTCTTCGTCGGACGGCGTGACGCGAAGGTCCTTGACGCCGTAGCCTTCCATGTGGCCGTACGTCGTTCCGCCGGCGTTCACCTGGCTTCCCGTGGATTGCGCCGCCACGAGAATCCGGTACTGGTCGCCGGAGCGTAGGTGGTCGCCCAGTTCGTCCGCCGTCGGCGTCGCGTCCTTGGTGAGGGTCACGGTGATCGGATGGCGGTACTCGTACTGGTATTGGCCCGGGTTGTCGGGGTCCGTCTCACTGATGTAGGACGGGTCGTCGACCGGGATCTCAATCTCAGCGGGTTCCACTTGAACGGTCACCCATGGGACGCCGCGAGGCGTGCTGAACGTGACGATCGGCTTGTTGGTCTGGTCGTGCCCGAAGCCGTCGTTGTCGACGTCGAAGTAGTAGATGAGTTCGCCGTCCATGGTGATGACGCCGTCGTCGGGGAACGAGAGTCCTTTCGTGTCGCCCAACTGCATCGTCACGATCACGGGGATGGGGCCGCAAGGGATTGCCGCGCATTCGTCCTCGTTGCGGACCAAGTCGTCGGCTTGGACGGCGGCCGAGGCGCTGGCCAGAGGCAGCAGGACGACTGCGAGGCATGCAAGTACGACGAGTTCAACGGAACGCATGATTGATGCACCGGGTGGGAACCTTCGGTTCGATGTCCCACTCCATACTCAAAACGGCTCGATTGGGTATAAAGGCTTTTTCGAGTTTGTATTGATAACGGCCGCCTGCGGACGGTTTTCGTCCCGGGCGTGCCACGCCACGCGCACACGTTTGAAAGGCCTTATACCTCAGACCGGGCATAGGTCGTGCCAGGGATGCATCATGAGGATTTTCACCTCGTATGACAAGATGGCTGAGGACGTCGACGGGTCGGAAGGCGCGATGAAGGCGCTGGATTTCGTCGGGGAAGAGGATTTGAAGTGCGGCCTGCGGACGATCCAGGC
>CAZXJU010000158.1:0-2947 GCA_964641035.1 uncultured Halobacteriales archaeon
GGGCCGCGACCACCGGGACGCCCCCGTCGGGAAACGGCAGCCGTCGCACGTCGGCCTCGACAAGCGGCGCCTTGGTGGACGTGCGGCTCAGCAGGAGCGCATGATGCGACCGGTCCACGCCGACGGCGCGACGGTCCGCCTCGTCAAGGGCGCGCAAGAACTTCCCGTCGCCGCAGCCGAGCTCCAGCACCCAGACGTCGTCGGGCGTCGCCTCGAGGAACGCGTCGGCGCGCGCGGCTCCACGCCACAGGCGACCCCGCATCGCGTACTCTCGGTCCCACGGATCCTGGAACCGGTCCCACCGTTTGACCAGGCCGATCACGCCTTCTTGAGGGCCGCCTCGACATCCTCGACCAGGTCGGCCGCCTCTTCCACGCCCACAGACAATCGGACGAGTCCGGGCACGATCCCGAGCCGTTCTCGCTCCTCATCGGTGAGGCCCGCGTGCGTCATGGTGGCCGGGTGGCTGGCCAGGCTCTCGACGCTGCCGAGGCTTTCGGCCAACCGGAATACGCGCAACGATTCCAGGAACGCCTCCGCGGCCGGTCTTCCGCCGTCGAGTTCGAAGCTGAGCATGCCGCCCCAGCAGGCCTGTTGCCGCTTGGCCAGGTCATGCTGGGGATGCGACGGCAGGCCGGGGAAGTGGACCCGGGCGACCTTCGGGTGCGCTTCGAGCGCCTCGGCGACGGCCAACGCGTTCTCGCTGTGCCGTTCCATACGCAAGTGCAGCGTCTTCAGCCCGCGAAGCGCCAACCAACAGTCGAACGGGGCGGCGACGCCGCCCATCGCGTTCTGCAGGAACGCCAGCTCCTCGCCGTCGGGTCGGCGGCGGGCGGTGACGACGCCGGCGACCAGGTCGCTATGGCCGCCGACGTACTTCGTCGCCGAATGGATCGACCAGTCGCAGCCGAGTTCGACGGGGCGCACGGCGTACGGCGACAGGAACGTGTTGTCGACGGCCACCCAGACATCCTGGGTGCGCTTGGCGACGTCGACCAGGTCCGTCAGCTGCATCAACGGGTTGGTCAGGCTTTCCACGAACACGAGGCGCGTCTCGTCGCGCACCGCGTCGGCCACGGCGCCCGCGTCGCGCGTGTCGACGTACGTGAACTGGACGCCCATGCGTGCGAAGACGCGGTCGAAGACGCGGCGGGTGCCGCCGTAGACGACCTCGCCGGCCACCACGTGGTCGCCCGACGACAATAGGCTCGTGAGCGTCGTGGTGGCGGCCATGCCGCTGGCGAAGGCGACGGCGCGCGACCCGCCTTCGAAGTCGGCCATCGCCTCCTCGAAGACGTGGCGGGTCGGGTTGCCGGTGCGGGCGTACTCGAACCCTTTGTGCTTGCCCACTCCATCCTGGACGAACGTGCTGGCGGTGTGGATGCCCGGTACGATGGCGCCGGTCGCCTCGTCGGCCGGGCTCGACCGGTGCACGAGGCGGGTGCCCAGCCGCATGTGCTCAGTCCTCCCCTTTGAGCGACGGGACCAGGCCTTGCTCCATCATCCACCGGCGGTTGAGTTTGCTGAGGTACCGTTCGCCGGTGTCGGGCAGCAGGACGACGACGAGGTCGTCCTTCGCCAAGTCCTTCGCATATTCGAAGGCGCCCCAGACGGCGGCGCCGGAGGACGAACCGCACAGGATGCCTTCCTTGTGCGCGAGCGCCATCGTCCACTCGTACGCGTCCTCGTCCGTGCACGTGAGGACCTGGTCCACGACGGACAGGTCGAGGGTGTCGGGGACGAAGTCCTCGCCGATCCCGTCGACCAGGTATTGGTGCGCCTCCTCGGTCACCTTGCCGTCGTGCTCCCACGCGTCGCGAAGGATCGAGCCGACGGTGTCGACGCCGACGACCTGGACGTCCGCGTTCTGCTCTTTCAGGTACTTGCCGGTGCCGCTGATCGTGCCGCCGGTGCCCATGCCGGCCACGAACGCGGTGACCTTGCCGTCCGTGTCCTCCCAGACCTCGGGCCCCGTCGTCTCGTAATGCGCCTTCGGGTTGGCGGGGTGGGCGTACTGGTTGGGGCGGTACGCGTCGCGTTCCTTCTCGATGCGTTTGGCCACGCTGTAATAGGATTCCGGGTCCTCGGGCGCCACGTCGGTCGGGCAGACGATGCATTCGGCGCCGTACGACTCGAGAAGCCGCACCTTCTCCTTCGGCACCTTGTCCGGCAGCGTGCACACGAGCTTGTACCCGAGGACGGCCGCCGCGATCGCCAGGCCCACGCCGGTGTTTCCGCTGGTCGGCTCCACGATCGTGCCGCCCGGTTTCAGCTTCCCGGACTCCTCTCCGGCGCGGACCATCCCGAGCCCGATGCGGTCCTTGACGCTGCCGCCCGGGTTGAACGACTCGAGCTTGGCCACGATCCGTGCGCCCTCCGACGGCTCCAGGTTCGACAATTCCACCAGCGGCGTCCGGCCCACGAGGCCCAAGACGTCCTTCGCAATTCGCATGAATCCTCCTCAGACCGGCAAACCGGCCACGCTACAAAAACCTCGGTCCGCGGCGGCCGCACCTTTCAAGAAGCCCCACGTCCTGGATGAGCAGGATACGATGGCATCCAACCGCGTCGTGGACCTCCGCAGCGACACGCTCACCAAGCCGACCGACGCCATGCGCGAAGCCATGGCCGAAGCCGACGTCGGCGACGACGTGTACGGCGAAGACCCCACAATCAACGAGCTGGAGGCGAAGGCCGCCGAACGCGTCGGCCAAGACGCCGCCGTCTACATGCCCTCCGGCACCATGGTCAACCAGGCGGCGATCTGGGTCCATTCCGGCCGCCAAGGCGCCATCGTCGTCGAAGAAGGCGCCCACTCCTTCGCCTACGAAGGCGGCGCGCCGGCGCTCCTGTCGAACGTCCTCGTCAAGACGATCCGCGGCCGCAACGGCATCTTCACACCCGAAGACCTCGAGGCCAAGATCCCGCCGCCCAACATGCATTTCGC
>CAZXJU010000158.1:3047-5188 GCA_964641035.1 uncultured Halobacteriales archaeon
TCTTCACACCCGAAGACCTCGAGGCCAAGATCCCGCCGCCCAACATGCATTTCGCCCAAGTGAAGCTGGTAGCGATCGAGAACACGCACAACCGCGCCGGCGGCACCGTATGGACCCCCGTCCAGACGAAGGCACTCGCCGACTTCGCCCATGAGAAAGGCATCCCAGTCCACTTGGACGGCGCCCGGGTCTTCAACAGCGCCATCGCCCAGGGCGTACCCGTCACCGACCTCACCGACCCCGTCGACAGCGTCGCCTTCTGCCTCAGCAAAGGCCTCAGCGCACCCGTCGGAAGCCTCCTGTGCGGCACCGACGAGCTCGTGACCGAGGCCCGGCGCGTACGCAAGATCCTCGGAGGCGGCATGCGCCAAGCCGGCGTCCTGGCCGCCGCGGGCCTCGTCGCCCTCGACGAGATGGTCGACCGGCTGGCCGAAGACCACGCCAACGCCCGCACGCTGGCCGAAGGCATCGCCGACGCACCCGGCCTCACGCTCGACCTGGCGACCGTGCAGACCAACATCGTGCTCTTCGACGTGGCCGGCACCGGCATGACCGCCCCCGAATTCTGCGCCGCCATGAAGGAAGAAGGCGTCCTCTGCTCCCCGCGCGACACGGGCGCGGCGGTGCGCATGGTCACCCACCGCCACATCACCACCGACGACGTCGCGTACGCCGCCGACGCCGTGCACCGGATGCTCGAGGCGCGCGTCCCGAAGGCCGCGGCCAAGTAGAAACCAGCACCGCCAAGTAGCCGCCGACGGCTTCCTGCGTATGCCAGACGCCGTCACCGCCGGTCTCCTCGGACTCGTCGTCCTCCTCCTGTTGATCCTGATCGTCCTCGTCGCACGCCGACGCGACACCGGCCCGGACGAGGAACGCCTGGCCGGCCAGCTCACACAATCTCTGCGGGTCGCCGGCCTGTACGAACAGGTCGGTCAGTTGAACGCGCGCGCCAACGACATGATCCGGGCCACCGACGAACTCGACAACCTGTTCCGGCTGCCGACCGCGCGCGGCGCCGCCGGCGAATTCCAGCTCGAAGCCCTCCTGGGCGACCTCCTGCCGCCGGACCGTTACGAGATCCGCACCAACGTCCCCGGCGTCGGCACGCCCGACGCACGCATCCGGTCGCGCGCCGGCGACCTCTACATCGACGCGAAGTTCCCGCTCGACGCCTACCGCGAAGTGGTCGAAGCGCCCGACGCGTCCCAAGCAGAATCCGGCCGCAAACGCTTCCTGAAAGCCGTCCGCGACCACATCGACACCGTCGCCTCGAAATACGTGAAGACGGGAGACGCCCTTCCGTTCGCGATCCTGTTCGTCCCCAGCGAGGCCGTGTTCGCCGCCGCCCTCGACATGGATCCGACGCTCGTGCGCGACGCGGCCGACGACGGCGTCCTGTTGGCCAGCCCGACGACGCTCGCGGCGCACCTGTCGATCCTGGCCGCCGGAATCCAGGCGGAACGGCTATCGGAGCGCGCGCAGGCGATCCAGAAGGGCTTGGGAGCCCTCGACAAGCGGTTTTCGGCCCTTCGGTCGGACTGGGAGACCCTGACGCGGCACGTCAACAACGCGGAGGCAAACCTCTCGAAGGTCGACGGGAGCATGGCGGACCTGGAACGCGCCTGGAAGACCGTCGTCGAGGGGGCCAAAGGCGAATAGCCAGGGAAAGCGGACGACGAGGAGGATAAGCGTACTCGAATACGCAATTCGCCCGATAAGCTTATTTTAGCATATTGGGCGGTCACGATCAGCCTTGCCTTGGCCAAGCTCGCCGACAACGGATGGCTCGTCCACAACAGAAGGGGGGCGGGGCGAACGCCTACGGTCACGGACCTAAACTCACGGCGAAACTGGACCCCCAACGGACGACGTGACCGGCGCCGTGCCTACTCGTACTGGCCGGACTGCTTGAGAAGGTCGACGTGGCTCAGGATCATCCGGCGGCAGCAATACCGCTCGACGTCCAACTCGTCCAACACCTTCTTCGGGTCCTGGCCCTCGGCGACGCGGTCGCGCCACGCCTCGTAATCCTTGCCGATGACGCGGCCGCACGTGAAACAACGAACTGGGATAATCACTGGTACATCACCTGTACGACTTCTGGCGCTTCTTCCGGGCGCCCCGACCCAACGGTTTCT
>CAZXJU010000159.1:0-5130 GCA_964641035.1 uncultured Halobacteriales archaeon
GAGGCGCCGTCGATCCCCAGCGTCGTCGGGGTGGGGATCGCTTCGCCGTCGTGCGCGACCGAGGCGGTGTGCATGACTTGGCCTTGGTTCACGTAGGTGACGGTGGTCCCGACGCCTACCGTGATGTGTTCCTGGGAGAACCGGTACGTGTCGGCGTCCGCCACGTCGCCCTCCAGGATGTAGACGGTGAGCGCGTCGGGGCCGTCGTAGTCTTCGAGGACGGCGACCGAGTGCTTCATCCACGGGTGCGGGTCGCAGTGGCCGAACTCGTAGAATCCGGGTTCACTGAACGTGAGGTTGCCCGATTCGCCGGGTTGGAGCTCGCCGGTGTCGATCTCGTCGGAGGGGAAGAAGTCGGAGAACGGGTCCGGCTGGTACGCCCACGTGTAGGTGACGTTGCCTACGGCGTTGGCCGGGGCGATGGCCTCCACGTCGAGTTGGTCGCCTGGCTCGAACCAGGCGCCGTCGGTGGCTTGGGCTGCTTCGACGGTGATGTCCAAGAACTCGGTGAGTGTCGGTTGGACGGGGCCTTCGTCGTCGCTGCCGCCTACGCAGCCGGACAGCGCCAGGCCGAGGGTCAGCAGGATCGCGGTCAACGTGGTGGGGATGCGCATCACGGGTCGGTCCCGGCTGAGCTGCTCGCCGTATAAGTCGTTTGTTGTCGACCCTTGAAGGGGACGCGCGCCGTGCCGGTCCCGGACCGGGCGCAGGCGGTCGTCTACGAGCCGCCGAGTTTGATCGGTTTGACCTTCGCCTTGTCCGAATCGACGTCGACGAGCACGCCGCGGGCGCACGCGTACGTGTTCTCCAAGCCGATGTCCTTGCCGAGCTTCGCGGGGAACGTCACGTGGACGGTGACCTTCTTGCCGTCTACTAGGAAGCTCCGCTCCACGATGATCGGCGCCTCCAAGAGCTTCCGGTCGTCTTTGTCGCTCACGTGCCGCAAAGATGCGGCGTCGCTTATGAAGGTGCGCCGTCGCGTTCCAGCGTCACGCCGTACAACCGCTCCGGGATCTCCTTGTGGATCCGCCAAAGGGATTCGTCGTCCACGCCCTGGGCGATCAACGCCTTGGTCCGCTTGGGGACCTGGTGCGGCGGCAGCACGACGTCGGGCCGGTCCAGGTCGTCGATGTAGTCCGTCTCCATGAGGAACCGATCGCCTTTCTCGATCGCTTCGGCGACGTTGCTTTTGCTGGCGATGACCGACGGCACGAGTCCGTGGCATTCGTCGTCGCGGACCAGCGGGCCCGCGTAATGTTTTACGACGCGGTCGCGGTCCAACCCGGCCCGGTCCGCCAGCTTCGCCAGTTCGTGCATCACGTCGGGTGTCGCGTGTTCGGTGTGGAGGATGACGGGGCAGCCGGCGTCCTTGGCGCGTTCCATCCCGTAGACGAGCAGCTCCGTACACGCCTCCTGGACGTCGGCCGGCACCTCGAAGTGCAGGCGCCCCACCTCGCCGATGGCGAGCGCGCGGCCCTCGACGACCAGGTCGTGGGCGGCATCGTAGCCGGGCCGGAACGCGTCGACGGCCTCGTCGAGGCTGGACGCCTCGGCCATCCGGTGGAGTTCCACGGGGTACGGGCCGACGGCGGGGAGGACGGCGACGGAGGTCTGCCGGCGGATCGTCTCGACGTCTTCGAGGTGCCGTTCGAAGAAGTCACGCCAATCGGTCTTCGTCCGTTTCGGTTCGGTGCCGGGCACCGGGATCAACGTGACGTGCGTGCCTCCGGCGTCCGCGAACGCCTGGACCGCGTCGACGAACCGGCCGTCGCGCCGCACGTGAAAATGGTTGTCGAGGACCGGGCCTTTCCACGTGGGGTTCACGCGGCCGCGCCACCGTCCAGGAAGGCGGACGCCATGTACGCATGCTCGGGCCCGAGGGTCCGATATGTTTCGATCCACAATGCGGTACGCCATTGCAAGAGGTCGCCGTGCTCGCGGGTCGGCTCGATCGCTTCGCCGTCGTTGTACCCGTTCCACGTCACGACGACCAGCTCGGCACCCGATGCCATCGCGTGGACCCACGCCGCATCGAAGTCCTCCACCCGCCCTGGGTCGCATGGGATGTCGACGAGGGATGCGACCGTTTCGTCGCCGATGGCGCGCACGTCGACGCGCGTGGCGAGGTCGGCAGGCAGCTCCACGGGCCCGTCGGCATAGAGGACGATGCCGCGGTCGGACGGGATCGCACGGAACGCGCGTGCCCACCAGGCACCGGTGTGGTCGCCTGTCGCCGGCACCGTCTCAGACGACGGGCCGTCGGCTGCGGACGACGTGGTGACGACGTCCGGCGTCGAATCCGGGTCGGGGTTGATCGGCGGCGCCGTGGCGGGCGACGGCATGGATGCGTTGGCAAGCCATTCCGCTCCCCGCAGGAAGACGACGACGTCGCCGGTGGACGGGTCGAGCAGGTGGGGCGCCCGGCCCCAGTAGTCCAGGCCGGGTCCGTCCAATAGTTCCGCGAGCGTGTCGGCCGATGTCGCCGTCATCACGAGGCCGTTGGCGGGACGGGCCACGTGGGCCAAGTCGACCTCCAGGGCGACAGCCAACCCCTCGTTTTCGGCCACTTGCGCCGCGACGCCGGCGGCCCGGTCGCCGGTCGGGGACGCGTCCAGGACGACGGCGTCGGCGCCAAGGCGCTTGATCCGGTCCAGGTCCTGGACCATTTTGTGTGAGGTGACCGAATAGTATCCGGTGGCGGGCGTGTACGCGTGGGCGCCCCAAGTGCCGGCGGGCACTTCGGTGCGGTGGGTGGGGTTCACCCAGTCCGCCTTGTAGCGTACGAGCAGGGCCGGCACGTCGACGGCGTCGGCTCCCGGCTCGGTCGCGTCCGGCCGGGGCGCCAGGACGCCCATGGCGAGGGGCGGGAAAAGGACCAGTGCGACGCAGATGGCGGCCACGGTCCCGACGCCGACATGGCGTCCGGGCGTCGGACGCAGCACGCGCCGGACGGCGTCCCAGACGACGCCGAACCCGCGGGCCAGCTCGGGCCCCAGCAGTTGGACCGCGACCAGGAGGACGGGGACCAAGACGAGGCCGACGACGAGACCAAGCACGTATCCGAGGCCGGCCACGCCGACGCCGTAAAAGGCGGCGATGTCGGCGACGACGGCGGGGATGGGTCGACCGAAAAGGAAGAGAGCGACGTCCTCGGGGACGAATAGGAGCAGCCCGACATGGTTGACGATGGCGGCCAGCGTCATGCCGAACGTGACGCCGATGACGGCGGCGCGTAGGCGGGGCACGCGCCCGGTGTCGGCGAGCGCTCCGGGATGGTAGAGCGCGATGGCGAGGACGCCCAACGGAAGGAGGCTGTATTGTTCGCTCACGATCTTGGTGGCGAGGATGCCTCCGGCCAGGCTGAGCCCGGTCCAGAAGAGCAGGTGGCGTTCGTCGGCCGGGTCGCGCAGACTTCCGAGTGCCAGTGCGACGAGGATCACGGCGGTGGCTGTGAACGAGAGGAGGTTCAGTGAATCGATGATCGCCGCCTCGGGCGGCAGGAGGCCCGGCTGGTGCCCGTCGATCATACGGAGGCTTCCGAGGAGGAAGCTGAAGATTCCGTAGTGGGCCGGGGCCCGGTCGGCGTGCATGAGGAAGACCTGTTCGACGAACCCGGCGGGGTTGGCCAGGTAGAACGGCAAGCTCACGGCGGCGAATACGGCGGCGCCGGCGGCGAAGTAGCGTACGGCGGCCCGGAAGCCGGTCCGTCGTAAAATCCAAAGGCCGAGCACCGGGACCAGGTAGACGGGGAAGATCTTGACGAGCGTGGCGGCGCCAAACAAGGCTCCGCCGGCGACGTGCCGGTCGTCCCGCAGGAAAAGGAAGCTGCCGAGCAGGAGGATGAGGAGCAGGCTTTCGAACATCCCCCAGACGGTCGCCACGAGGATGAAGAGCGGGTTGAAAAGAAGCACCCGTTCGAGTTTGGCGGCGCGGATGGCGCCGGCGTCGCCGGGGGTCCGGACCATGCGGTGGGCGATGGCGGCCAGGCCGAGGTTCGAAAGGATGAAGGGCAGGTGGATGAGCAGCCGGCCCGCCCAGGGGGCCGACGCGACTCCGAGGGCCGCGGGCCAGTACGTGAGGCTCATCGCCAGAAGGGGCAAGGGAGGATACGCGTACCAGAGGGGTTGCAGCGGCAGCCCGTACCCGACGTACGTGTAGGCGGGCTTTTCGTGGCCGATGTCGTAGGGCGTGACGCCGTGACGCAGGAAGTCTTCGACGGACCGCTGGAAGACGAAGGTGTCCCAGTCGTGCATCAGCACGGCGGCGAGGCCCAATTGGAGGACGAGGGCCCCGACGTAGCCGGCGACCCGCAGGTGCCGACGGCGTCGTTCCGGCGTGTATGCTTGGAAGGTGATGCGGTGGTTGGCGAGGAAGTTCCACGTCGTGCCGAGCCCGATGCCGACGGCGGCGGTCAAAAGGTAGTGGAACCCGAGGACGCCGGTCCCGACGGCGATGGTGGCCCACTGGGCGGCGAGGCCGACGGCGACGACGCCATGGTAACTGAGCAGGCTCCACCAGCTGCGGTCGCGGTCGCGCCACGTCCACGCACGGTTGAGAACGTAGTTCCACAGGGTGCTGGCCTCGATGGAGACGGCGGCGGCCAGCAGGTAATGCCAGCCTGCCCATTCGACCAACGCGGCCAGAAGCAGGAGGTTCACGGGGACGCCCGAGCCGCCGACCAGACCGAATCGGACGAGTCGTCGGAGTGTGGATGGCGCATCGGCTGTTGGGTCGTGGGATGGCCTGCCGTCGATGGTCGTCTACCCCGCGCCTGCCGACCGACGCCCTTCCCGTATTAAAGCGCTATCATGTCGTCGGGTGCCAGCCGGCGCGCCGGCCCCCTTCGATAGTTTTTAAGGTGGCCCGGGGCCATACCAAGGACGGCCGCGAAGGCTTCGGGGTGAAATGAATCGGGGAATCGGGCGGCGGTGAAGGACGGCCACAACGGGTCTTGGTGGTGGATGACGAGGTCGATATCCTCGATTCCGTCAAGAGTCTGATTGAGTCGGCGACCGAGAACGTCGAGGTCACGACGGCGGGCTCGGGTCCGGCGGCCCTTGAAAAGATGGCGTCCACCTCGTTCGATCTGATCCTCACGGATTACAAGATGCCGCAGATGAACGGCCTCGA
>CAZXJU010000160.1:0-5120 GCA_964641035.1 uncultured Halobacteriales archaeon
CCTCCGTGACCGCGACCAGGCGCGCCATCGACCCGAACCGCTGGCGCAGCCGGTCGGCCAACACGGGACCGACGCCCGGCAACCCTTCGAAGAGGTGCCGTGCGGCCGCCGTCTCGTCCACGGGCTTCGCGACCCGGCGCGCCGGCACCTCCGGCTCCTCGCCCATCCTCCGCCGACGCCGCGCCAACGCCGCCAGGAAATCCGAGGCCGTGTGCGCGTCCGGCAAGACCACCAGCCCGACGCCATGCTCCATGTACGCCGAGGCCGCCGCGCCCGCCAAAGCGTTCCGGCTTAGACGGGTCTGGCCGTCCAGGTCGCCCTCGACCAGGAGGAGGCCACGGCCGGCGGCACCCAGGCGCGGGACCTGGTCGAAGAACCGGCCGTCGACGATGCTCGCCGCCAGATCGTCCACCGTCTTCCGCTCGACCAACAGGTTCTCACCGATTCGGTAATCGCCGACGTCGAGCCGTTCCGCCTTGACGCGGACCCCGTCGTCCAGCAACCGACGCGCCAGCGGCGACTGGAACTCACGCGTGTCCACGACGACCTCAGGCGCCGCCGTCGCAGCCGCCGGGGTCTCGGCAGGTTCCGGCCGGCTTGGCGTGCTCGCAGCCGTCTCGGCCGGCGCCTGTCGCCGCAAGCTCCGCAGCTCCGTGTTCATCCGGCGTTCCCGACGACGCGCCGCCCAATAATACGCCGCGTCCCGCGTGCCCTCCGTCATCAGGATGAAGAACTTCCCGTCGCTGCGCCGCCCGGTCCGTCCGCGACGCTGGATCATCCGGATCCCCGACGCCACCGGCTCGAAGAGGACGACGGCGTCGCATTCTGGCAGATCCAACCCTTCCTCGCCGACGCTGGTGGCGACCAGGACGTTCGTCGCGCCCTCGCGGAACCCGTCGACGACGTCCTGCTGCTGCTTCTTCGTCAGGCCCGGACCCTGCCGGCCCTTTCCATGACCGACGAACCGTTGCGCGCGGACCCCCGGGTGCTCGTCCAAGCGGCGCACCAGTTCGTCCGCGGTCTCCCGGAAGTTGGCGAAGACGAGCACGCGGCGTGCCCCGTCGGCCAGCTGGCCCGTCACGATCTGGACCAACCGGTCGACCTTAGGGTGCGGGCCGTCCGCGTTCCGTGCGACCTCCAACGCCTGCGAAAACGACTCGCTGGCCGCCCAGTCGCGGGCGGCCTTGGAACCGCCCGCACGCTCGGCCTCGCGGGCCACCCGCTCCAAGAACCGCGCCACCGGACCCGGCCCTTGGGTCTCACAGAGTTCGAGCGCATGCTCGATCTTGAGCGCACGCGCCTGGAGGCTCATCGCCTGGTACACGTTCGACGCGGCGTGACGGCGCGTCGCCTGGGCACGCAGGCGCGCCCCCATTTCGATCAACTGCTTCCGCGTCGGCGAGCCCGGCATGCGGTCAAGGAACCCGAGGCGACGCAAGCCCGCCACGGTCTGCCCCAGCGACCGTTGGAGCAACCGGGCCAACTGTACCAGCGTGGCGTCGGGACGGACACGGACCCATTCCGTCTCCACTTCATGCACGTAGGGTTTCACGTCGGCGTCCATCTCCGTGCGCACCTCCGTCCGCGTCAACCCGAGGTTCTTGAGGACGCGGCGGATCGTCGGGAGGTCGGTGCCAGGCGACGCGCTCAGGCCGAGACGGTGACCGCGCATCCGCTGGGCCAGGAAGACGTACGCGTAGTTGCCCACGGCCCGGTGCGCCTCGTCGAACACGAGGAGACCGAACGCGTCGGGGGGCAGCGTCTCGCGCAGGATGTCGTTGCGGACCACCTGCGGTGTGGCGCACACGACGTCCGCGCGCTCCCACACGGCTTGCCGCGCGTCCGGCGACGTCTCCCCGGTCAACGATTCCACGGTGACGTCATCCACGAGGCTCTCTCGCAGGAACCGCGCGTGCTGTTCCACCAGCGGCTTGGTCGGCGCCAGCACCAGCGTACGTGTCTCGGGGTCCTCGTCGACCCGCCGCAGCATCGCCAGCAACGCAATCGCGGTCTTTCCCAGGCCCGTGGGCAGGACGAGCAGCAACGGTTCCTTCGCCGCGTCGGAGGCCAGGGTCAACTGGTAGTCGCGCGCCTCGACCTGGTCCGGGCAAAGCCGCTCATGCAGCACGTACACGATTCTATGGAGTCCGCCCCATGCTATCCCCCTTTGGAGGGGGTCGGTGAAAGTGGCGGATTTTTCACGGTCCGGCCGCCGGCCAAAAGAGGCGCTATGCTAAGTGTTTTAAATAACGGCGTCCGATTGGCCACGTTGTGACCTGG
Organism: uncultured Halobacteriales archaeon; assembly: GCA_964641035.1. GTDB lineage: Archaea > Thermoplasmatota > E2 > JACPAO01 > JACPAO01 > CAZXJU01. The sequence goes on from CAZXJU010000160.1 coordinate 2,281, forward strand.
GGGAGGAGCCAGTGGGCTCTCGCCATGACGGCCTCGCTACTCGTTCTTGTAGCCGCAGGGCCGGCCGCGGCGCAAGGGGGCCCATACTACCAGATCAGCGCCGAAGCGGACCAGACGTCCGCCCAGATCACCGAACGGTTCGGCCAGGTGGAATACGAGGTCACCGTCCGGGCCCAAGGGGACCAATCCAGTCCCTTCGACGACCAGGTCGCCATCGAGTTCACGGCCGAATACAGCGGCACCCCGCCCGCAGGTTGGAGCACGCCCGAGATCACGCCGGGCACCCGCCAGGCGAACCCTGGGGAGGACGTCACCTTCACCATCACCGTCGGACTCACCTCGGACAATCCGGCCCAGGACCGATTCCGGTTCGACATCGTCTTCACCTCCGACCCGGACATCCCGTCCCAGGTCGAACCCCTCTTGACCGGGGGCAATGAACAAACCGACTCGGAGACCGTCACCCTCACCGCGTCCAAGGCGCTTACGACCTCCGAGAGCGTCACATCCTTCGCCGACCAGTACAAGTGGTTCCTCTTGGTGGGCGCCGCCGGCATCTTCCTTTTGGCCATCGTGCTCGTCCGCCGGAAGAAAGGTGTCGAGATCTCGTGCGCGGAACCGACCCAGGAGGTCCTACCCGGCCGCGGCGCCAGCTTCCCCGTACGGCTTCTCAACGAATCCTCGGAGAAGGACACGTTCTTCCTCAGCACCTCCGAACTTCCGGCGGGGTGGAACGTCCTGCTGCCGGTGGAATCCATCGAACTGCAGAGCGGAGAGCAGGACACCGTCTGGTTGACCGTGAAGTCGCCGTCGACCGCCAGGCCCGGCGAACGCGTCCAGTTCGAATTGTTCGCCTCCTCGCGCGCCCGTCCCGGCCAGGAAGGCAGCGTCGGGCTCGAAGCGGTCGTCGTCGAACAGTACCACACGCCGTCCGGCGACGAACCGTTCCAGACCGTCCCCGAGCAGCCGGCGGAAAGCCCGGGCGCGCCACCGGACCTCGAGGTCCACGAGCCGGCGGCGTACGAGGCGCCCAAGCGGCGCACCAAGACGAAGAAGGGCAAGAAGTAGTCGACGCGGTTACGCGCCGACCAACGCCCGGGAGACCATTCCGAAGACGAGGTCGCCGACCGTGTAGGCCGCGACGAACCCGGCCCACAACGGGATCATGAACGGCACCTTCGGCGTGACCCATACGCGGTCGTGGCCGGCGGCCCGCAGGCGTGCGAGGTTCGCCTCATGCTGCTCGACCGTGCGTTTCGAAGGGAGGACGGCGCGCCGAAGCCGACCGTCCTCATCCAACGTGTCGACCACCCAGACGAAACGCCGTCCGGCCTCGGAAAGCGGCATCTTGTACCCCAACAGCATCGTAGGCAGGTGCACGTCGCCCCGCACGAGGTTCCACGCAAGGAAGACGAACGGGACCGCGACGAAGAACAAGACGGCGTTGGCCAACGCGACGACCGCCGGCGGCAACGGCGACGCGAGCAGCGGCAGGTCGGTGCCGAGCGCCGACCACGCGGCCGGCACGGGCGCCAGGACCGCCAAGGCCATGATCGCCTTCGCGTCGGCGCCCCCGGCCAACAGGTGGACGTACCAGAGGAGGTAGGCGGCGGCGACCACGAGCGCGGCGACCGCCACGTGCAACCACCCGAGGGTGCCCAACAGGAACGCGTCGACGGGCCACAGAATCAGGCCGACGGCGGCCAACGCCAGCCAGACGGCGTTGCGGACGCGACGGGTCCGCCAGTCGAGGATCGCGGCGTACGCAAGAAACGAGCCGCCGATGAGGAGGCGAAGGAGGTCCAGGGTCCCCGACACGGCCGCGGCGAACCCGGCGGCGGGTCTTCAACGCTTCGAAGCGGCGTTAGGCGGACGCGACCTCGCGTTCAATCGCCTCCGCCTCGTCATCGCTGATGTCCAGCTGCCGCCGCAACGTGTCGAGGACGGCGCGTTCGCGCGTGGTGACGACGCCGTCGATGAGGGCCGACTCGAACGCAGCGCTATAAACGGTCTTCCGGCGCATCGTGAGATACGCGTCGGACCGGTCAACCCCAGGAAGCACCCGGGCGGCCACCCGGCGTGCCGCCCGGTGGATGGGACGCATCGCGATGGCGGCCGCGGCAGCGGCCGCCAGACCAGCCACCGTACCGCTGCCTCCCAGCGCGGCCTCAACGAGTTCACTCCCGACAAAGAACGCACAGGTAATCGCGCCGGCGACGATCGTCCCCTCGATCCCCCTCCTGAGCTTCAACTCGATGTCGAACATCTGTGTGCGGAGAATCCCAAAGCTCGCCAACGCGACGAAAACGACGGCCACGACGGGCAGGGCATAGTACGCGGACGCCCAGACGAGCGGATGGTCCCGCACGCCGGCCACGCCCGCAGCAGCGTGGATTCCGATGAATACGAACTGGAGGCCGTCCCGGAACCCGAAGGCCAGGGCGAACATGCCGGCGCGGATCCGACGGGACGACCCGATGGGGCTCGACCGCCAAAGGTGGAACGCGGCGACGAAACCGAACAACGAAACCACGAGCAAGGGCAGCTGGAGCGCGGGCGTGAAATACGGTCCGAACGTCATCGCCCACGGATCCTGGGCGTTTGGTTCGGGCGGCGCCAGGAACAGGTGCGGCGCGGCGATCAGGAGGGAGAGGACGGCCGCGAGGTACGCCCACGGCAGCACGCGGCCGAGGGGGGTCCGAAGCGGAGCGGCGACGCGCGTCTCCAGCGTCGAGACGAAGCCCGCGTACAAGGGGACGCTGAGCGCCAATGCGACCGCGAAAAGCGACCCGCCGGCCCACGCCACGGACCGGTACGTCGTCAGTCCCGGGCTCCACCCT
>CAZXJU010000161.1:0-5083 GCA_964641035.1 uncultured Halobacteriales archaeon
TCTGGCAGGGCGGCGCACGCAGCGGCGTCTTCTCATGCGACTTCTGCTACGGCGCCCAGACCGGCCCCAGCCCCATCTACCTTCGAATCGACGGCTCGTTCCAAGGGGTGGAAGAGGCCGAATCTGAGACGGTGCCGCTCACCAACACCGTCTACGTGCCCCCCGACCAGTCGGTCCCCGTAACCGGCACGAACATCGTGTTCGACCAGCGCGTCGACCTCTACGACACGATGTTCTACGGCGCCGAGGCACCCGACGGGTTCAGCGCCCTGCCGGACGCGTAATCGTCACATAGAACTAGGCGGGCCCCGATGCGTCGGCCATGGCGTCGACGCCGGAGCGCATCGTCTCGATCCTGCCCGCGGCCACCGAGACGTGCTACGCGCTCGACCTGGGCGACCGCGTCGTCGGCGTCAGTCACGAATGCGACTTCCCGCCGGCTGCCGCCAAGAAACCGAAGGTCAGCCGCGCGCGCGTCGATCCGTCGCTGCCGTCGCGCGAGCTGGACGCCGCCGTCAAGAAGATCGGCAAGGCCGGCGAAAGCCTCTACGAACTCGACGCCGACCTGATTGCAAGCCTAGAACCCGACCTCGTCCTCACCCAGGTCCAATGCGAAGTGTGCGCCGTCAGCCCCAAGGACCTCGAAGCGGGCCTGGCCCAGTGCGACCCGAAACCCGACGTCTTCGAACTGCGGAGCCTCAACCTCGAGGACGTCTTCCAGGACGCGTACCGGCTCGGCAAGGCGACCGACCGCGTCCAAGAGGCCGAGGCCTCGCTCTTGCGCCAATGGACGCTCATGAAGCAGGTGCGCAAACGCGTCGCCGACCTGCCGCGACGGTCGATCGCCGTCGTCGACTGGGTCGACCCCGTCATGTTCTCCGGCCACTGGGTCCCCGAACTCGTCGCCGCCGCCGGCGGCGACTACGGGCTCGTCAACGCAGGCGAACCGTCACGGTGGGGTTCCTGGGACGAGGTCCGGGACCTCGACCCGGACGCGATCCTGCTCTCCCCCTGCGGCCGCGACGTGTCGATGACACGCGACGAATGGGCCGACGCGGTCTCCGAACACGACCTGGACGACGTCGCCGCCGTCCGCGAAGGCCGCGTCTTCGCCGCCGACGGCCACAGCTACTTCAACCGTCCGGGTCCGCGACTCGTCTACAGCGCCGCCATCCTCGCCCGCGTCCTCCATCCGGAGGTACCGACGCTCCCGCCGAGACTGGAAGAGGCGTTCTCCCATCTCGAGGTGCCGGCCTGACGGCAACCAAAGACGACATCCGGAACCGCGTATGGGACCGTCTTGATGAGGCCGGCGTGGCCCGGTTCCCGTTCCCACCGCACGGACGAATCCCAAACTTCGACGGGGCGGACCGGGCCGCCGAACGGCTCACCGACCTGCCGCAATGGCGAACGGCGGACACGCTCAAATGCAACCCGGACGCGCCGCAGAGACCCGTGCGCCGGCGCGCGCTCGAGGACGGCAAGACGGTCTACATGGCGGTACCGCGCCTGCGCGACGAGAAATGCTTCTTCCGCCTCGACCCGGCGAAACTCGCCGGCCGGTTGGACGAGGCTGCCACCATCAAGGGCGCCTCGAAGCTCGCCACCCAGGTACGGCCGGACGCGATGGAGAGAATCGACCTGGTGGTCGCGGGATCCGTCGCGGTCGACGAGGAGGGCGGCCGCGTCGGCAAAGGCGGCGGGTACAGCGACCTGGAGTTCGCCGTCGCCCACACCCTAGGACTCATGGACGGCACGACGCCCGTCGTCACGACCGTCCACGGCCTCCAAGTCGTCAAGACGCCGCTTCCGATGGAAGCGCACGATGTACCGCTCGACTTCGTGGTGACCCCCGACCGTACGGTAGAGGCACCGGAGCCCCGAAGGAAACCGACCGGCATCCTTTGGGGAGAAATCGGGGAGAAGAAACGGGGAGAGATCCCCGTCCTACGCCGACTGGCGCAGGACGGGTGAGCGACACCGGGCCTACTCGGAGTTTTCTTCCGACTGGTCGAGGATGTCGGTGTCGTAGCCGCCCTCGTCGCGAAGGTCCTCCAGTGCGTCCAAGCACAGGTTGTGGCACGTCGCGGGAATCACGATTATGGGGACGTTCGCGCTCGTGTCCGACAGGATCCCGACGCCGTAGGTCCCGGTCCTCAGCGCCGTGAACTCGACGAAGTTCGACCCGGCCTCCGGCGGCTCGGCTTCCCACGTCTGCGTGTCGCACGGGCCATGGGACAGCATGAAGAACGACTCGTCCCATGCCTCCGGGACCTCGGCCTTCATGCTCTGTACGGTATACTCGAGGTTCTGAGTGGTAACATACATGGCGACCTGGCCCTGGGATACGTGGGTCAGCGAGACCGCCTCATCTCCGTGTGGCCTGCCCCAGTCCACGTAGATTTCCGCGGGCGGTGTGTGCGCCTTGCCATGCTTGAGCATGAACTTCCACTCGTCCGGGTTGCAATCGAAGTCGTCAACGGCGCCCTCGACCGTCTTGTTTCCTTCGTCAGGCGCGGGCGCCGACGGGCGCTCCACCTCATCCTCGGGCTCTTCGAAGACGGTCGCCTGGCACTCGGGCTGGAACACGGTCAACCCGACGTCGATGACGTTGGAGACGACGGTCACGCGAATCCGGTCACCCAGGATGTCGGCCGTCGCGTTGATGCCGTAATAGTCGGCCTCGTCGTCCACCGGGACGAGCATGCCTGCGATCTCACGCGTCTCATTCGTGAGCTCCTTGTCATGCACGTCGAGGATGCCCGAACACGTGTCGGCCGCGTCGGTCTCGGCGTCCTCGTCATGCTGGTAGTTCACGGCGCCACCCGTGGTGTCCTGCAGCAGGCTTGCGCCTGCGCTTCCGGCCACCATCACGAGTGCGATCATTGCTGCTACGATTGCTTTCGTCATACCACTTGGCCTCCGCCAGTTGAACCGAATCGAAGGGGTGGTATAATCCATCGCTTTGTGGGAAACGCGCAAACCGGATGGTCAGGCGTCGATCCCCATGCGGGCGACCTCTGAAGACGTCATGCCCAACCGATGGCGCAACTGTTCCAGCACCTTGCGTTCCCGGTCGCTGATGGACCCGTCATGCAACGCCAACTTCAACTGTTCCTCGAAGAGTCGCGCCCGTTCCTGCTTCGACAGGTCGCCGATCTGCTTCGTGTTGGGCATGGCCCGCGTCGCCAACCGTTGCCCGATGTCCTCCAGCGGCTTGGCCGCCAACGTTAGGACGCCCGCGGCCCCCAACGCGACGATCGGACCCCAACGGGTCTCCAGGACGTTCTCCATGTATTCGCTGAACAGGAAGAGAAGCAACGTGATCCCCAGCGTCGCCAACGGCGCATGCTTGACCGACCATTTGACGCGCACATCGACGTCGAACAACTGGTACCGGACCAACGCGTACGTCACCAACAACGGCAACACCAGCCGCCAGAGACCCAGCACGGTGAACATGGTGGGGGCGCCCAAGGCGGCCCCAAGAGACGAACCGCTGAACCAAGCCAAGTACCCGAAGGAAAGGAGGGGAAGCGGAATCGCAGCCAAGAGCCCGACCGTCTGGCGGCGCGAGTGCGCGTCCGCACCGCGGCCGAACCCGTACACGCCGAGGAAACCCAGCGCGAACACCGTCGGGATGGCCGTCGACGCGGGAAGCAGGGCGAACGCCCACCCCCAGACCCCTCCGGGGACGGAATGGCCGCCCGCCAAGGTGTCGATCAGGATGGCGCCCTGCTGAAACGAATCGAAGATCGCGTTGAGCAGGAATCCGGAGAACATGAGGAACTCTGAGAACCTTGGAGAGCCACGTTCTCCGTCCATGAGGTCGCGCGTCATCATGGCGGCCGCCAGCGCCAGGACGGGGAATTGGAGCGCGTTGAACAGGATCAACGGACCGAAGTCGGTATACACGTTTCCGCGGCCTGCCATCACGAGCTCCGCGCCCTGGCCCGGGGCGGTGGTCCACAGCAGCGAATGATCGAGCAAGTAGGCGATGGCCGCGGCCACCGTCACGGCGACAGCCCCCCACCCCGCCCATCGCCTGCGTCCGAGCCATCCCCGAGGCTTCGGGTACACCAGGATGAAGACGAGGACGGCCGGCACCACCGGGAACACGAGGTAGGGTACGATGCGGTCCATGTACGCGAAGCTGGCCGCGTCGGTCGCATTGGCCCGAAGCACCCCGGCTAACATCGTGCCAGCCCGGAAGAACAGGAACGCGGCGAACGCCCGGTGGGCCAACCGGTTGAAGTCCAGCCACAGCAGCCAGGCGCCCAACCCGACCATCGCTACGATGGCCAAGAGCAGCGGCGTCCACTGCCACCCGATATCGAAACCCACACCCCCAAGCCTATCTAGCTAGGAATTAAGGCTTAGCCTTGGGAGTTTTGCGCAAACCCGGCCGCGGCCGCGCGTCTTTTAAGGAGCGCGCCGCCATCGACGCCGCGTGCCCGCGTTGCTCGACCAGGTCCGCAACCTACCGAAGGAGCCTGGCTGCTATCTCTGGAAAGGCGACGACGGCACCGTGCTCTACGTCGGAAAGGCGTCCGACCTGCGCACCCGCGCCTCCTCCTACCTGACCGGAGCCCTCGAGGCACGCAAGCAACGGATGATGATGGACGCGGCCGACATCGATTTCGTCGCCACGCGCACGGTACCCGAAGCCCTCGTGTTGGAGCAGACGCTCATCAAGCGCCACCGGCCACCGTACAACGTCGTCATGGTCGACGACAAGAAGTACCCCTACATCGCCGTCACGCACGAGGAGTACCCCCGCGTGATCTATACGCGGGACCTCGAGAAGAACCAGAAGGTCTTCGGCCCGTTCCCGGACGCCGGGTCCGCCAAGCGGGTGGCGCGGCTTGTCAACAAGACGTTCCAGCTGCGCCAATGCCGGGTGCTTCCAAAGCGGGAATGCCTGTACTACCACATCGGACAATGCACCGCCCCGTGCATCGACAAGGTGAGCCGGCAGGAGTACGCCGAACAGGCCGCCGACGCGCGCGCCTTCCTCAAAGGAGAAGGCCGCCACCTGGCCAAGGACCTGCGCCGACGGATGACGGAAGCCGCCGACGACCAA